>JAUWGL010000018.1 GCA_030606465.1 Thermoplasmata archaeon
ACCTCCAAATTGCTGTAATGGTGGCATTAAAGCGAACACGAGTAATCCAAAACCAGCAATAGTTGTTGCTGCAGCTCCAAATAATGCTGTTCCTGTATTGGTAGCTGTACTTAGGCATGCATCATCGATATATGTTGTTGAGGTTGATTTTTTAAACGTGACTTTTCCTATGGCACCACATTTTGGGCAGGTAACTTTTACAACCTCTCTAGGTTTACCAGAGCATGAAACTGTGTGACGGCAATCTGGACAGCGAACTCTTAGATGAGTAATATTGTTTTTTGTTTTGTAGCGTTCGAGATCTTCTAAGAACCTGTGAGTGACGTGTATTCCATATGTGATTCCCAGCCCGATTGTTAAAGATGTTATCATGATTGTCATAACGTTCAATGACCAACCTATGATATACATCGTCCCAAGGGTCCATACAACACAAAATATTACAGGTGTTAATGTAATCATTCCAAGTATTAATGACCTCCATTTGTACCAGAATACAATAGTTAGAACGATAAGGGACATAATAATTGTAATAATCAGTGAACGGATTTGACTATCATTTAAAGAATCCATGATTGTCTTTGTTAAAATAGGACCACCGGTTACCATGGATTTATCTGCACTGCTGTCTAACGGTTTTTTATCCTCTTCTAAATCGTTGCGAAGTGTTTCAATTGCTTCGTTATCATTGACATCTACATCAACAGAGATCCGTAGAACTGTACCATCATAATTGTTATTATCCGTTCTATGTAAAACATATTGCACATCCTTTGTTGATTCTGAGTGTGAATAGAGCCAGTCATACAAGGCAGTGATGTTTTCTTTTGTAGCATCTTGTTTTGGTACATCCTCTAGCGTCATAGTATTATTATATAGTGCTTTAAAGCTAGGATCAAAATTAGAATCCTGCATCCCGTACTGGGTTGTGTTTGCTGCCCAGTCTTTCATAAAAGATACTATCGATTGAATATCAGGTTCACCTGTGTATTTGTTTTTTATCACTGATTCATCGTCTTTTATATTCTCTATTGTTTTGCCTATGTCTCTTAATAATTGCGGATCGGTAATATCGCCTTTCACTAAAATATTAACCTCTTCTCCTTCACCAGCAGTTATCTCGAATTCGTTCATCATAAACTCTAGATCTTTTGATATCTCCAAATCCTCCGGTAGAAAATCCTCAAAATCAAACGTTGTTTTTAAGTGTAAAGCCATTCCCCCAGCACCAATCGTGATGATAATTACTACTATAAGAACAGGTATCGGATGACGTCCTGCTGCTACTGCTACACCGCTCACTGTTTTATTAAGAACTGCCACGCCAACGCCTTTTATCTTCGCGTTTTTTTTACCTAAAATATTATTATTTGCATTCTTAACTAGTGGTTTACCTTTTTTCAATTTTCGGATGTCTTTAAGTTGCTTACATGCAGGTACAAATGTAATCATGGTAACAAAACTACCAATAATCCCAACTGCGCTTAGAACTCCAAATTCTCCAAGAAGCCCTATCGGAGATGCTAAATTAGATAAAAATGCTACTACGGTTGTTATTGTAGCGAGCAATAGTGCCATTCCCACAGAGTTTATGGTTATACCTACTGTTTCTTCGACCTTTTTACCGCTTTTAATCTCTTCACGGTATCTCATTGTAATATGTATGCCATAGTCTATCCCAAGCCCAACAATTAATACAGGTACAGCAGTGGTCATAGGATTGAATGTATATCCCATTGCAGATCCAAAACCATAAACCCATATTATCGCAAAACCTAGTGCAAGAAGGCTAAACAGCATATCTAAACCATTTCGATAAATGATTGCTAATATAATGATAACTAACACAAAAGCCAGAGGCAAGAGTATCGCCATAGATTCAGTATTGGCATCCATTATCTCATCACTGATTATACTCATGCCCATTACAGTCATTATAGTAGACTCTAGCTTTGTACTCTTGACAATTTCATCCATTCTCTGTTCTGGTTCTGAGATTCCTGATCCTCCCATCATATGGCTATCACCACTAGCCATTGAAGCGTTTAAATTAACCATAATTATTGTACCTTTTGCTTTAAATTCACCTTTAGCAGGATCAAAATCTTTAGTCAGCATCATTGAAAACATGCCTTTAATCATAGGTGGGGTTTGATTCGAACTTAATATCTCACCTATAAGTTGTTTAATGTCAAAGTCGCTCATACTTTGAATCGCAAAAATCTTCTGTTCCATTGTTGGATTAGGTATATTCTGAGCTAATGCCATTTGTGCAATAATATCAGCGACAGAGTTTACATTAGTCGATAGCATCTCAGGATTAGTATTTTCTAATGTGGGCATAATCTTTGAGTCATTAATGATAGCCTTCTCGATTTGAAGCATCTCTACAAGAGCATCTGAGGTTAAAACATCACCATTTTTTGATTTAACGAGTATCGATACACTATATGTAGCCGTGTAATCCTCAGAGATTTCATTAGAGGCTCTTACAATCTCCATATCAGGCATAAATGATTCTTCTGAAAACTCTTGTTCAATACCAAATATTTGTATAGAACCTATAGCAATCAGAGTTATCATTACAATTGTAACTATTGTTGCCTTTGGATACTTAGATACTCGCTTTCCTAATCTATCCATTATCATTTTAATTTCTCGCCTCTTTAAGATCTAAATATTCAATAAATAAGATTTTTTCCCTTTCAACCTAATCTATCCTAAATTTTCACTTGCATATTCTTTGCATCCTCACAATGCCGTAGCATACATTATTTTATAAAACCATCAGTTCGTTGTATTACAAAATACTGTTTTTCAAAGCACAAAATCTTCTTTGATATAATCTGCATTTGAACTCCTCACACGGTTAAAACGAAACATTAATAAGCTAAAGCCGTTGACGGTAGGGCATCAAAATTACAACAAAAGACAAGGTGTTATCCTGAATTCAGAAGAAATCGAACATTTATGGTTATGTCCCAACTGCGGATCTCAAATGAAAAAAATCATAGATACAACAGCACCATACCGGGTCTGTATACAATGTGGATGTTCTATTGATGGAGCGGAAAAAATCTTTAACCCGGGGGTTTTGTGTCCCAACTGCAATCAAGAACTAGGAGATAACGCAGAGTGTCCTCATTGCGGTTATGATCTAGGATCAGATTTTGATTAAAAAAACATTTTTTTTAAACTGTTCAGGCACCAAATTTTTCTAAACGTTTAGCATTTGCAAGAGCAAGAGGCAAAAGGTCTTCTGCAGGAAACCGTGGTCCAAGTCCACCAGTTATACAAGCGCGTTCTCCAAAACTTTTAACATTATCCGCCCTGCAAATTTTTGACCAAAGCAGTAATGGTACAGGGTGCCAACTATGAAACTTCATAAGTGATGGTGTGGAATGATCACCGGTTACTATTATTACATCAGGGTTTAAACTTGTTAATCGTGGTATTTCCTTATCAACTTCTTCAATTACGTTTACTTTCCTGTCAAAATCTCCATCTTCACCAGCACTATCAGTACCCTTTACATGTAAGAAAAAGAAATCAAAGTCATCCAAACTCTTCTCCAATGTGGTAAACTCATCCTCAATTGTTTTTCCTGTTTCAAGTAGATCCATCCCTAGCAGTCTTGCAAGTCCACGATACATTGGATATGCAGCGATCGCTGCGCTTTTCAAATCAAAAGCCTTATCCATAGTCGGCCAGTTTGGTTTTTCAGAAAAACCCCGTAGAAGTACCATGTTAGCTGGAGAGTGATCAGCTAAAACATCTTTTGTTTGTTCTAAAAATTGTTTAACGAGTCCTACTGTTTTTGCTGCTTCAGAAGATAATGATTTCGGTTCCAAGGGTTTTTTGCCAATTTCTTGAGGATCAGTATCAATAATCTTAGCAGATAATCCTTCGCCTCGTAAAACGAGTAATAACCGATGATCTTTAACTGTTTCAACAAAAATTTCTACATCTGGTAATTCAATACTTCTAAGAAGCTTACATAGTTCTTGGTTTTTCTCGGTAGAAATACGCCCTGCTCGACGATCCAAAACCTTGCTGTTTTCATCTATAGTACAAAAGTTCCCTCTGGCTGTGACATCACCAGGTTTCAAGTCGAACCCTATTCCAAGTGCTGCTAGTACGCCTCTTCCTACCTGGTATTTGATTGGATTATAACCAAAAAGAGCTAGATGTCCAGGACCGCTACCTGGTGTAATACCAGTGTTTACAGGTTGTTGCAAACCGCAAATACTTTCTGATGCCAGCTTGTCTAAATTTGGTGTTTTAGCTGTTTCAAGTTCGGTGAATCCATCTTTTTCTTGGGGGAGGCCGCCTAAGCCATCTATTACTATTAAAACAATTTTTGTTTCAGCAGGTTTCGTTATAGTTTTGATAAAATCTAAATCCATGTTAAATCTCCTATCATCCTCATCTAGTAGCTCCTTTCTATTAATAAAATTTATGAAGTGAATAACGACTACATTTTTTTGGATATTTGTATTAACGATTCGTTTTTAGATCTGGTCGTGTGTTGCTTATAATTACAAATGTTTTTGAATATTAATTATGATTCCGGTAAGCAGAATGGCAGAAGAAATTGTATTTGAGAAAGTAGATGATGGAAATTTTGATGAATTTTTCAGTTTAGTTGAAAAACTAGCTGAATATGAAAAACAGAACCAGTTAGATAAACAAGTGAAACTTAGATTGAAACAGGATGCATTATCTGAAAAACCAAGATTTGAAGCCTACTTAACAAAATTAAATAATAGATATATTGGATATTTTATCTTTTTTATGACTTACTCAAGTTACCTTGCTCTTCCAACATTATACTTGGAAGATATTTTTGTTTTAGAAGAACTTAGAGGAAAAGGTATTGGTCAGAAAATGTTTCAATTTTGCATTCAACAGGCAAAAGAAAAAGATTGCGGTCGGATGGAATGGTGTGTATATAACTGGAATAAACCAGCTATTAATTTTTATAAAAAAAATATAGCCACACGTTTGAATAAAACATATTACAGGCTTACAAGAGAACAAATTGAAGACTTCTCAGATTGAATTCTTTTCTCTCATAATATTAAACTATGTTTTTCTTTTCATAACTGCTATTTTGAGCAGATAATAAAATATGTTTATAGTTGTTTTTTTTATTCATATATGAGAGATTATTAGCTGTAATCATATACAATTTGGAAATCACTAGGGTCGTTGCCTAGATAAACCCAGTTGGGTATATTACCTTTATCAAAAATCCAAATCACCCATAAGATGTTTGGGATGGGGTCGTATACACAAGTTAGAGGGTCTTCATCACGTTCCTCTTTAGAAATAATAAAATCCTCCCGTGAAGTAGCCCCACGATCTTTGTATGCCTGAAAAACAGTATCTGTTATAACATCAAAATATGACAACATCTTGGTACCAGAAGGATATGTGTTATCCTTGACATCAATACCAAGAGAGGATATCTTTGTGACTGTGTGTACATATCTCAGACAAGCATATCCGAGATGCTGTCCAGTATATACTTTCAAACCTTTATGTAAATCCATCTCCCTTATGTCTACCATGGTAAGTTTTATTGTGAACGCTGGATACTCAGATGATTGAATTATAATCCTTGTGGCAAGATCCTCTACTCCTGGTTTCCATGTTCCAGACACGTTCACATATATTTGCCATATCTCTACAATTGTTCCGTTTATAGGTGAATAAATTTTGACTTCTCTGTCTTCCATGTATTCTTCAAATGGAACATAGTTATGTCTCATTACTCTGCAGTTTTCAAAATCATCAGAAGAATCCATCCCGTATCCCGATCTGAATCTTTGGATATATTCAATTTTATCCAGTTCTGTAAAATCTACATCTATGAACTTTGGAATTCCTTCAGTTTCAATATCGTAACATGGCCGGTCAGGTTCGCCATAAAATGAAACCATTCTGATGATGAAGATACCTCCATAAAATAATAAAATAAATATTACTACAATTACCAGCCATCCTTTATATGACACTTTTGATCATTTCTCCTCAGCAGATTGATAATAGGACCATTGTTTATAAAATTTAATGCAATGTGTTATCACAGGTTTTCTTATATATAAAATATTATGCTGATTTTAGTTATATACTAAACAACATAGTTGGTATTCGACTCAGCTAACATTGTTAATCTCATTTCAACATTATCATATCATTACTTAAAAGGAAAGAATTGAGGGGGGTCTAGTAATAAGAAAAACTTATAATTTGAGGAAACGGAAATGAATAAGTAAATTTCATTTAACCGGAAATACTAGACCTCCAACACGTTGTCATGTCTTTTTTATAATAAATAGTTTCTTGGAAGATTTTCGAACAAAAAATAATAAAGAGATAATTTTAAAAAACCAAGAGAGGCAATCTTTTTTATTGTTTCATATGCTTTTTTATTAGTGATTTTATTGTTCCAGATGTTCCCAGAGTTTCTATTTCTACTTTTTTAGAAGAGATTTGTTTAATTGATTTCAGAAGTTTTATCGTGTTTTCTTTTTCAACATGGTTACATTTAACAATACCTTGTTCTCCATTAAATCTAATGAGATATGTCCCCATGTTGTTGCAATCTTTCTTAAAAAGATTTCTGCATTGCTTTCTTATTTCATGTATTACTTCAGTTTTCTCAACATGGACATCTTTACTAAGATATCTTATTTCAAAACCGATGTATCTGCGACGTCTACCTTCTTTCACTGTTATGTGATAACACCTCAAAAAATGTTGATTTTTTTATTCTGACTCAATACGAGGTGCAAGTAGATAGGTGACATGTCCTTTGTTATCAGCGATATCAAACTCAACACGAATCGGATTATCATTTCCAATCATGATAGTCATTAAATCATCTCCTTTAACAGGTTTTATCATGTTGCTGAAATAATCTATTGAAAACAAACTTTTACATTTACTTGAAACAGTAAGCTCAGTGAGTAATTTTTTCGGGAGTTTCAGATTCACTGTATCAGTATCACCTTCAGCATACAACTCAAAACTATCCTTGTTAACTGTTAAAGCCAGATGATCCGATACTGCTTCTGAGGCACGTACACCCTGACTAAGCTCAGATGCTTTCAATACTACTTTTGCAGGAAGATCAAGATTAGGCATCTTAGGGTCAGGCATACCTGCGGTATCAATAAGTCCCATCCTGCGGACAAGATTACCTATTTTAATTATTAAACGGTTTGAATCCTCATCATATTCAAGAGATACCATGTCATCAGAACTTGAAAGACGCATTATACTAGCAAGCTTATCCATATCAATTCCTAATTCCATCTCATCTGCTTTATATTCTTCAAAAGCCTTGTTTTTAATCTGTAGATCAACCATTGCAACATGTGCTGGGTCAACAGCTCTTAAAGAAATCCCTTTTGGCGTAATATTAAATTTTGCTTCATTGACCAATGGTGATGTTACATCTATTATACCTTTCAGTACCTCTGATTTTACTTTTGCGTTAAACATACTCTTTTTTTCCTCCCCAAAATCTTGAATTGTAAGCTGATAATGTCAAAGACAAATGCAGTTTTTGTTTATAACGATGACGGTATTTTATTTCTAATTGGGTTTAATACCCCGGAGCTCTGCTCCGGTGGTGGCTGGGAATCCACTATAGAAGAATTTCCGTCTTGAAAATCTGCGTAATGCCCCGATGCTCTGCATCGATTGGGATAGCAGATTTTAGAAAATTCTTTTTTATTTTTTAAGATTCTTTTCCAGTTACAAAAGCAGTTACACCCGCAAATCCAGTTCGTATAAAAAATCCTAAAATTGAGGTATGTCCAATCCACCCAGTAAAGCCAATAAAACCTACCGCAAGAATCTGATGAGGTCCATGATATTCTTGTGTAATATTTTTACGACTGTCTAAACCACTAATCCTCGTGTATGCTCCCGGATCTCGAGTATATTTACAAAATCTTATTGGTACAAAGATTGCGGTTTTAAAATAAGGAGGAAGCAAAGGAAATAAATCGATTTTTTTATCTAGTTGAATTCTTATAGTAAACCTTAGATGGAGGCCTCTGCCATAAGATGAAATTCTTTTTAAAATATATGAAGAGCTATTGTTGCCTTGGAAAAAGCTTTGCATTTCAGTATCACCTTCCATTAGTTCATTACATTTATCAGCAATAGCCTCTCCGAGATCTTGATCTTTTTCTAATTTTATCATAACTTTTTTTGGAGTAATGGATCCATCAGGCCCGTATCGATAAACTGTTATTTCTTTAACCTGGCTAGTTGTTTCAGTTGGTAAGTTTTCTTCAGAAGTAGTTGTTTCTTCTTTTTTAAGTATTGTAGCAGATGAAATTGTCACTGCTGAAATTAAAAAGATTAAACATATAAATATTGCAATGGTTTTTTTAAATAATTTATTCATTTTATAATTCCCCCAAATATTCTTATAAGGCGTATATTAATATCAAGTTGTTAATATATAAAACTTTCTAATCCTCTCTCCACTTATATCCACATTTAGCACAAGTATAAAACCTGCTTTCAGGTTCATCACTACCTCTCATCTGCCGTAATATCCAAAAAGCCTCATTATTATCACATTTAGGACATTTAATTTTTGTCTTCGGAAGAACATTTGTTTTATTTTTATCTTCAATAAGTGTTACTTCTCTCTTCTCCTGTTTATTCACAATTACATTACTCCCTGATTTTTTCTTCTTAAAACCACATTTTTTACAAACAAAAAAATCACCCTCAGGGTACATAAGCACCTTACATTTAGAACAAAACATACTCATTCAAACCTCCTAAAAACATCCTTTACTATACTATCATGATCAAAAGCTAGTTCAGGTAAATGCTCCAAATCAAAAAATTTAGCCTCAGAAGCATCATCACCACCACTTAAACAACCACCACACACATCCAACAGATAAACAACTGAGACAGTATGTCCCCGTGGATCTCGATCGGGATCAGAATAAACACCCACAAGATCATTAATCTTAGTTTCCAAGCCAGTTTCCTCCAGCACTTCCCTTATAACTGCATCCTCAGTTTTCTCCCCATATCCAACAAAACCTCCTGGAAACGCCCATTTATCTTTAAAAGGCAGATTCCTCCTTTTGATTAAAAGAAGTCTATTATTTTTCAATATTACTCCATCAACTGTCAATTTTGGGGTTTTATATTTCATCTTAAAGAGGCATAACATCTTCTATATTTAACATTTAACAAAGAATACTTTCAATAAACATCATTTTTTTACTTACTTTCTTTTAGATTCGGACATTGATTCCCAAAAAAATGGTAACTCTTTCAGTAATTCTGACTTCCATATACTGAAGGTATTATCATCCATTTTTTCTTCTTTTTTATAATTCCCAAGAAAACTAGTGCGAGTCTCCCTTAATAAAACACTATTCTGTTTCAAATTCCCGTCCCTTCCTATATTGTGTTAAATTGTAATGTTATAATGCTTTATGTATCTTTTTTGCAGGTGAATACGTATGCAAATATGTAGATGTTACAAGATGTTACATTATAACTAATTTTGTTCAGTAAATTACAAAAACAATAAATCTATTCCCAACCAACAAAAGGGCTCGTGGTCTAGTTGGTTATGACTACAGCATTTTCACGCATATTTTCGACGAGAAAGCCGGCGAATATCTCAGCGAAAAGTACGTTATGGCATAGCACGATAACAATTATTTTTCGGCA
>JAUWGL010000053.1 GCA_030606465.1 Thermoplasmata archaeon
ATATCCTTCTTTTGTGTATGAGATGAGTGCATCTAGACATCCAAATTGTACTCATATCATACACACTCAAATAATTTTTACCGAAAAGATGAATTTGAGTTAGTCAAATTCTAGCTTGCCGAACTACTGTATAACATCGAAAAACATATAACCTCATTTTTGTTATACAATTTTGTGATGCGGATGCAGAAAACATTATTTGATTTTATTGACGAAAACGACGAATTAAACATCATTCAAAAGAGTAGAAACTGATAAAAGGTAGATAAAATAAAAACTTACTCTATTTCATCTTAACGGGAGGTATTAAAATTTTGGTTTCCTATTTTTCCAAAGCCTCCAGACACCGATAGAAAGAAGAACACTAAAAATTATGATACAAGCAATAGCAATCCACTGCAAATTAGGATCACGCCATATTATCATCTGCTGCGATAAAGGAACATTTGATGTTTCTGAACCATCTATAAAAAAGTTATCCCATGAGCCACCAT
This sequence comes from Thermoplasmata archaeon, assembly GCA_030606465.1. Classification (GTDB taxonomy): domain Archaea; phylum Thermoplasmatota; class E2; order DHVEG-1; family DHVEG-1; genus JAUWGL01. The sequence continues at coordinate 495 of JAUWGL010000053.1, forward strand.
GGCCTCCAACTGCAAACTCAGCTGCTTCATCAGCACCATTGATAACAGGTTCAAAATCAAAATCTTTAGGTGCAGGAGAATTGCCCATTAAACCTTTAACTCCCACATTGTCTGCAGCAGTTCGTGCAATCATCTCCTTACTTTGATCCGAAACATCATAAGCTCCTCCGAGTGAAAGATACAGATTTGTGGATCCAGCAATAGTTTCGACTTTTCCAATAATAACTCCTTTTACATAGCTAACCAACTGTATAATTCCAACAAATAATGTCATAAATGTAACACTAAATAAAACGACAATTCTCGTATTTTCAGGATGAAACAGACACTCTCCTTTCCAAGTAAGTTTGTAATACACCCATTTATGACCCTCTCTTTCATTTTTTTTAACAAGTCCGGCTTCATTAAGTTTTAATAAATGTTCATGAAGAGTTGCCTTGTTAAGATTTGTAGCATTAGATATATCTTTCAAACTCATTTTCTTACCATCAAGAACTTTTAAAATATCTAATCTCGTGTCAGAGGCAAGTGCTTTAAATGTTGCCATATCCAAAGTAACTTTTGACATATCTATATATTACTTAATCTTCCCATATTTAAATACTATTTGCTTTTGTTTGGAAATTTCCGAACGTTTTCAAATTTTATAAATATCTCATAGGGCAATAGGTACACTCGGTGATAAAAATATGAAAAAACAAATCACAACATTGGGAATTTTGGGATTATTTATAATCCTGTTAATGGGTTTTGTATCAGCAGAATCCGTTGAAAATGAAGATAATATATCTAACCAACAAAATGATCAATCAGAGGAACCTAGAATAGATATTGTTTTTGTGATAGATTCAACTGGTTCCATGAGCGATGAAATAAGAGAAGTTAAGATGCATATAAAAAATCTAATTTCTGAGATTTCAGAAGGAACACCGAAACCAAACGTGTCAATAGGATTTGTAACTTATAGAGATTACAAGGATGAAGAACCTGATTATCTATATAAGCAATTTCTTTTAACTGAAGACATTGATGAAGCAATAAAAAATCTTGAAGAAATCGAAGCAATGTACGGAGGAGATTATAAAGAAGCAGTAACCGTAGGATTAGAAGTTGCACTAAATGAGATGAACTGGAGGGTAGCAAATGGTGAAAACTATGGATATGATGAATACCAAAGACCTATCAACACTTCAAATACCTCAATTAAAAGAATGATGTTTTTAATTGGAGATGCACCGCCTAGAACAAAAGAATATCATGGCTCTGGTGAATCTGTAGAAATCCCCCCTGATTATAAAGATAAAATAGAAGATGCTAAGAGAAAAGATATCGTAATTTACACCATAAGTGGATCTGGGATGGATTCTGAAGGAGTAAGAATATGGAAAGAAATCGCTGAAGAGACAGGCGGAAAATATGAAGAGTTAACATATGAAAGGAAAAATATCCAAGATTACGTTGTTGAAGAAGAACTAGATGAAGATTGGATAGAGTCAGTAAAAAATGAAAGTGATTACGATTCATATGGGGGAACAATATTAACTAATTCGCTTAGGACATTTGTTAAATCAGCAGTTGTAACAGAAGCAGAGTCAATGGGAGTAGAGTTCATTGAAACCAAGGAGGATCTAAATGATGCTCATTTTGTTGGTGATATTGGATTTTTTATTGACAGTGAAAACGATGGAATATTTGATACATTTTTTAGCAATAAAACAGGAAATAATACACATTTTGAACTACAAGATAATGATACATATTTGATAGATAACAATGGAGATGGAACATGGGATTATACTTATAACTTTATGAGTGGCACAATTGTTGTTTTAGGTGAAAAAGGAGAAATAAACGAGAAAGAAACAAATGCATTGCAGGAAATCCCGTGGGTAGTGTTTATAGGATTAGTTGTAGTGGTAGCTATAATTTCTGTTATTGTATTTCTTTGCAGAAAAAAATGTCTCTAAATCAAAAAAAATCTTATTTTTTCTTTTTTATTTCTGAAATTGCAAAAAACTAGAGGTTATTCTCTTTATTTTTCAATGTAAAATTATAAATCTTAATCCGCTATTACATCACTTGTATGGGCAAAAAAGAAATGATACAACTCCTGAAAGGATGTGGAGCGATACAGTTTGGTAGATTTGTATTAACCTCAGGTGCAGTTAGTGATTACTATATTGATATAAAGAAAGCAATTACAAATCCAAAAGTTCTTAAAAAAATCGGTGAAGCAATGGCAGAATATGCAGAGGGTTATGATGTTCTTGCAGGGATGGAACTTGGTGCTGTACCACTTGTTGTTGCTCTTTCATTGGAGACAAATATTCCATATGTGATTGTAAGGAAGGAAAAAAAGCAGCATGGAACTGGTAAACAAATAGAGGGGGAAGATGTTAAAAATAAAAAAGTCCTGATTATAGAGGATGTTACAACGAGTGGTGGGTCAGTGATAAAGACTTTGCAGGTTTTGCGTGAGAATAATGCAAAGGTTGATGAGGTTGTAGTAGTGGTAGATCGAGAAGGTGGAGCTGAAGAAAAACTACATGGTTTAGATGTTAGTTTTATACCAATTCTTTCTGTTAGTGATATTTTAAAGAAATAGTGTAGATTAAATATTTGAATTGTATTCAAAACAAAAATGTTCGGGAGGAATGATATATTTGAAGGTGTTAGTGGTTGGTGGTGGCGCTAGAGAACATGCTATCTGTGATGCTGTCTGCCGTTCAAAAAACGGTGAACTTTATTCTGTAATGAAAAATTTGAATCCAGGGATAAAAACTATGACGGTAGATTACTTACAAGAAAAAGAAACAAATGTTTCACAGGTTGTAGAATATGCAAAAAAACAAAACATTGATATGGTTATTATTGGACCTGAAGCACCGCTTGAAGCAGGGATTGTCAACGAGTTAAACAAAAACGGTATCAGTGCTTGTTCTCCAACAAAGGAAGCTGCAAGGATTGAAACAGACAAGGAATGGATGCGTAATCTTCTAAAAAAACATGGTATTCCTGGTCAGCTAAGATGCGAAGCTTTTACTGATATTAATAAAGCAAAAAAATTTATTGAGGATTTAAACGCTGAAGTTGCGATAAAACCAATTGGTCTTACTGGTGGTAAAGGTGTTAGAGTATCTGGTGATCATTTCAATGGACTTGATGAAGCAATGGAATATGTAAAAGAGGTTATTAATAAAGAGATCGGTGGAAGCGCAAAGGTTCTTATTGAGGAAAAAGCTGTGGGAGAAGAATTCACGTTGCAGGCTTTTTCAGATGGAAGTACTATACTACCGCTTCATGCTGTTCAGGATCACAAAAGACTCCTTCCCGGCGATTACGGCCCAAATACTGGAGGTATGGGCTCTTATTCTTGTGATGATGGCCTTCTTCCATTTTTGACAAGGGATGAGTATGAAGAAAGCGCTGCAATTCTGCAGAAAATCATTGAAAGTTTAGATAAAGAAGGCTGCCCATATATTGGCCCGGTCTACGGACAATTTATGCTAACTGTTGATGGGATTAAAGTAATTGAGATTAATGCACGTTTCGGCGACCCTGAAGCTATGAATGTGTTACCGGTACTGGAAACAGACTTCGTCGAGTTATGTGATGCTATGATAAATAGAACTCTAAGTAGCAAAAAAATACAGCTAAAGAAGAAATCCACGGTCTGTAAATATGTTGTTCCAGAAGGATACGGAGTAAAAAGCATAGTAGGAGCAAAAATCCTTGTTGATGAAGAAGGTATAAATTCAACAGGTTCCAGGTTGTTTTATGCATCGGTTAACAAGGAGAATAATTATGTTTCTACGACTTCTTCACGTTCATTAGCAGTTGTTGGAATATCAGATAGTTTATCATCTGCAGAAAACATCTGTGAACAGGCATTAAACCATGTGGAAGGTGATCATATTTTCATAAGGCATGACATAGGGACATCAGAATTAGTTGAAAAACGTGTGAAACATATGAATAACGTTCGTGGAATATAGAATGAAACAAGAAATATTTGTGTATTTTATTGGCACAGCGGGATCGGGTAAATCCACCTTAACACACAGTTTTAAGGAGTGGATGGGATTGAGAGGACTTGATGCTATAACTGTTAATCTTGATCCCGGTGCTGAAAATCTCCCATATGATCCTGATGTTGACATTCGTGATTGGATATCTCTAAAAGAAATAATGGACTCCTATGGCCTTGGGCCTAATGGTGCACAGATAGCATGTGCCGATATGTTAGCTCTCAATACTTCTGACGTTAAGAATAGTATAGAGTCATTTAAAACTGATTATATTCTAGTTGATACACCGGGTCAACTAGAACTTTTTGTTTTCAGAGAAGCTGGAAAATACATAGTTAAGTTTTTAAACCCGCAGCGATCAATCATTGCGTATCTTGTTGATCATGCCCTTGCTAAAACAGCGTCAGGTTTTGTATCACAACTGCTTTTATCTATCAGCACAAATTTTCGACTGGGTCAACCACAGATTAACATACTCAGTAAAGCCGATATGTTGTCAAAAGAAGAAATAGAACAAGTCGAACGATGGGGTCATGATCCAGATGAGCTTAGTAATGCAATTTCAAATGAAAAAGCATCTGTGTACAGAGAAATGAGCGAGGGGCTACTACAGCTTATCAATGGATTTGACAATCAATCAAAATTATTCCCTACTGGAAAAGAAGATTACCTTGGCATAGAAGACCTCTACACCAGCATACAACTACAATTTGAAGGTGGAGAAGACCTCATGAAGGATTAAAAAAAATCTAACTTTTATTGATTATAACTATATCTTTCTTCCAAACTTTATCTTCGCTAAATAACTTAATAACTATGATTTTACCAACTACTTTATCTTTGTATGGCATAAGTATCGTTGGAGCCTTAAATGTTATCGTTGATCCATATTTAAATCTGGGTAAATGAAAAGGAGCTGTAAATAAAACTAATGCGTTTATAGGACTACCTGTTTTATCTGAAAGGTTTATTTCAAAATTTTCTTTTTCAAAAATTTCAGATGGCGCATTAATGAATAGTTCATTATCGTGATTTATTGCATTTAATACATCAATTCTTCCACTTCCTTGGGTATTAACATCATAGTTTAAATCAGCGGCAGTATCTTTTAAAATACGTTTAATCTCCTCAGGATTACCTCGTAATTCAGGTTTATTTTGTAATATTAATGCAGCAGCACCAGCTACATGGGGCGTGGCCATTGAAGTTCCGCTCATAGAAATATACCCACCGCCTTTTCTAGTACTAGTAATACTTACACCAGGGGCAACAACATCCGGTTTTACTATATAACTACCATTCCATTCTACAGGCCCTGTTGAACTAAAAGAAGCAACATTATCATATTTATCAGTGGCTCCAACACATATTGACTCCCGTGCACAACCTGGAGAAGTAATGACAATTCTTTCGTTGTTACCTTCATTTCCAGCAGCAGCAACTACCACAACACCTTCAGCAACAGCATTATCAACTACAATACTTAGATTATCATCAGGATTAGCATTTGTACTGTTATCACCAAAACTTAAAGAAATAATATCGACATCATCTTCATAAACAGCTTGATGCATAGCTGCAATATAATCTAATTCATTGCCGTTTCCTTCATGATCTAATATTTTATAGGCGTACAATTCTGCTTCAGGCGCCACACCGACATAAGTATAATCTGATGTTTTTCCAGTTCCAAGTGCAATACCTGCACAATGAGTACCATGACTAAATACACAATCATCCATAGGATCAGCATCATTATTTACAAAATCATATCCTTTTACAAAT
>JAUWGL010000136.1 GCA_030606465.1 Thermoplasmata archaeon
GAACAGTGATAAGATTAGCACCAGCCTCGGCAAAGCTTTCAACATATTGTTCTGGATTTTCTATCATGAGATGGACATCAAAAAAGATATCTGATATTTTTCTAATCTTGGAAACAACTACTGGTCCGATAGTAATGTTTGGAGCAAAATGTCCATCCATGACATCTATATGTATCCAATCTGCACCAGCTTTTTGTACTGCTTTGATCTCTTCCCCTAGTTTTGAAAAATCTGCGGATAAAATAGAAGGTGACACATATATCATGTTTATCAGAAACTGCAATACTATTACCCTTTATAAAACTAAATGTTTTCATTCAATCTTGCTGAACTTGATGAGATAAACAGGATGAGTTAAAAATTATTTTTTAAATTTCCTAATTTTAAACTCTCCAATCCCCATAGGAATTATCTCTATCTCATCTCCATCATTGATATCATGAGCTTTTGCAAGTTGGCTTGGTATAGTCAATACAAGACTACTACCAACTACTCGGGCTTTCCTTGTTAGAGGCATCTCCCATCCATCACAAAAACACGTTATGTATACTTGGATATATATACGTTTTGATTTTTTCAAATATATCCAAATGTATCTATCATACCTTAAAAAAACAATTTTTTTTACTATTCTCATCAGACCAAAAAGTTATGAACAAAAAAACAATACTCATCTGACATCGGAGTGAGATTTTATGAAAATATTTGTCGACACAGCAGATTTAGATGAAATAAGAGAACTAGCATCATGGGGAATAATAGATGGAGTAACAACCAATCCCACACTTGTAAAAAGAAGCGGAAGAAGTTTCAATGAAATCATAGAAGAAATATTCAAAATAGTCGATGGGCCAATAAGCCTAGAAGTAGTCAGTGAAAAAGCAGATGACATGGTAAAAGAAGCAAAACAACTAGTATCAAAAATCCCACAAAAATACAGAAAAAACATTGCAATAAAAATACCGATGACATCTGAAGGACTTAAAGCAGTAAAAAAACTCAGTAAAGAAAAAATACAAACCAATGTTACACTTGTTTTCTCATCAAACCAGGCACTTCTTGCTGCAAAAGCAGGTGCTACTTTTGTAAGTCCATTCATTGGACGACTTGACGATATTGGTCAAGAAGGAATGGAAATAGTAGAAGAAATCATGGAGATATATACTAACTATGACATTGAAACCGAGGTAATAGTTGCAAGTATTAGACATCCGATACATGTCATAGAAGCAGCACGACTTGGTGCTGATATTGCCACCGTTCCACCAGGGATTATACGTAAAATGGTGAAACATTCACTTACTGACAAAGGAATTAAAAGTTTCTTGGATGATTGGAAGAAAGTAAAAAAATAAAAAAACTATTTTGGTTTTTTTATCTTACCAAAATCTTTTTTTCTTTCTTTAGTATTTTTGCCAGTAGCCTCAAAAAGAAACTCGTTCCATTTTTTTATTATACTGTAATCGCTGCATACTTTTTTAGGTGGTTCGATATCTATAAAAAGAATGGTTTTATCTTGTTTCATATCGATTTTGCCAATTCCGTCTACGTCAAATTTTAATCCCTTACAGATGTCCCCTTTTGCTTTGAAGTATTTGTCAATAATAGCTTCTATATCTGGGTTGTATCCTTTTTTTATTTTATATTCCCTCATAGTGAATCAGTTATTGATATAAAGAAAGGAAATATTAATTTTTGGTTTTCGTCAAGGACTGTGATTTCAATTATTTAGCTGTGGAAATATATTATTAACGGTAGAAACACAAGTGACACAATTGACATAAGCTTTATAAGAATATTAAGCGAAGGTCCGGATGTATCTTTACATGGATCACCAACCGTGTCACCAATAACTGTTGCTTTATGATAATCAGATCCTTTACCACCAAGATTACCAGATTCAATGTATTTTTTAGCATTATCCCATGCCCCACCAGAGTTCGCAAGGAAAACAGCTAGTAAAAAACCTGTAGCAATAGAGCCCATCAACAGACCAGCAAGACCCTCAGGTGTTAACACAATCCCTACCACTACTGGAGTTACTACTGCCATTAAGCTCGGTAGAATCATTTCTTTAAGTGCACGGTTTGTACTAATCTTTACACAGCGTTCATAATCTGGTTTATTCTCATCACTTTCAAGCAACTTGAATTTTTTAAACTGGTATCGAACCTCTTCAACCATAGCATATGCAGCTTTTCCAACTGCACCCATTGTAAGTGCAGCGAATACAAATGGTAGCATTGCACCTATAAAAATCCCTGATACAAGATATGGATTGCTTAATGCAAGGTCAAGAGATGGTAGATTTTTGCCTTCTAAAAGAATATTTGCTGTTAGCATATATGTAAATATTAACGCTAATGAAGTAATAGCTGCAGAACCTATTGCAAATCCTTTTCCCATTGCAGCTGTTGTGTTACCAACGGCATCAAGTTGTTCGGTTCTTTCTCTAACTTCACTACCCATTCCTGCCATTTCTGATATTCCTTGTGCATTATCTGCAACAGGTCCATAACAATCAGTTGCAAGAGATACGCCGAGGATACTTAGCATCCCAACAGCTGATAATGCAATACCATAGAATCCTGATAGTTCATAGGCTAATATCATTGCAGCAACAACAGCAATGACTGGTATTACAGTGCTTATCATACCAACTTGCAGTCCTTGTATTATTACTGTTGCTGGTCCTGTTTTCGCGGCTTCAGCAATTCCTTGTGCTGGTTTTCGTTTTTCTGATGTAAAGTATTCTGTTGAAAGTCCAATAACTATTCCTGCTAGGAGTCCAGCAAGCATTGCATAAAATGGTTCTAGTCGCCCTAGAAGATACCATGTTGCAACCAGGCCAAGTACTGCAGTTAAAAATGTTGCAATAAATAAAGAGTTTCTTAATGCTCCATAGACGTTTTTGCCTTTCCTCAGAAGTACAACTAATGTTCCTATAATTGCAGATAGTATCCCCATTCCTGCAACAATTAATGGAAGCATAACGTAGTTGAGTATTTCACTTTGAGTAGGCGATTCAAGGAGCCAAGGAATAATAACATTTTCTTCAATAATTATTGTTTTAACACTAAAAAACGTCAATACTATTGCTGCAAGTGCCATAGTGGCAATTATTGAATCTACATATGACTCAAAAAGATCAGCACCCATTCCTGCTACATCCCCAACGTTGTCACCTACCTGATCTGCTATAACTGCAGGATTTCTTGGGTCATCTTCAGGAATTCCTGCTTCTACTTTTCCAACAAG
>JAUWGL010000013.1 GCA_030606465.1 Thermoplasmata archaeon
TGTCATTTCATTTCCACGTTCACCACAGCCAACGTAGACAACAACTTGTGCATCACTCCATTTTGCAAGCTGATGAAGCATAACTGTTTTTCCAGTTCCAAAACCACCAGGTATTGCAGCGGTTCCACCTTTTGCAACTGGGAAAAATGTATCGATAACACGTTGACCTGTAATAAGAGGTAATGTTGGATCATATTTTTTTGCAACAGGTCGAGGTTTACGAACAGGCCATTTTTGAAGCATTTGGAGTTTTATGTCTCCTTTATCTGTTGAAACAACTGCGATATCATCTTCAACAATGTAATCGCCTTCTTTTTCAACTGATAGAAGTTTTCCACTTATATCTGGTGGTATTATGATTTTATGTGTTATAATAGAGGTTTCTTGAACCTCACCTATTACATCACAGCCTTTTACTTTGTCACCAGGTTTTGCAGTTGGTTTGAAATGCCATTTCTTTTTACGGTCAATGGCATAGGCTTCTACACCACGTGAGATGAAATCACCAGTTTTATCCATGATTGCTGGCAATGGTCTTTGTATTCCGTCATAAATATTTGTTAGCAATCCCGGTCCCAGCTCTACAGATAGCGGCATGCCTGTAGTAACAACTTTTTCACCTGGTTTTAAACCAACTGTATCTTCATAGACTTGGATAATAGCATTATTCTGATTCAAACGAATTATTTCACCTACAAGGTTTTCTTCTCCAACCCGTACAACATCATACATTTTTGCTCCGCGCATGCCATCTGCTTCTATGACGGGGCCAGAGATTCTGACTATTCTCCCTTCCTGCGTTTTTTTAGCCATATGTTTTTTTGCCTCCAAAATTTTATTTTTCTTTACTTATTTCAACTCCAACTGCTTTCTTTATTAGATGTGAAACAAAATCTAAATGATCCTTTTTACGTCCTTTTTTATCAGGTATTTCTACAACAATAGGAATATTATTTCTGATTCTATATTCCTTCAAATGTTTACCAATATCTTCAGCGATTTTTTCTGTGATAAAAACAATTCCAATGTCATCTCTCTCTGAGAGTTGATTCCAGATTTTAACTGCATCATCTGGAACATATAGCTCTTGTAGTCCAGCAAGCCTCAGTCCAACAGCTGTATCATTATCACAAATAGCTGCTATTTTCATCAGGCTGCCTCCTTAACAAGAAAGCTTTTAATGATATCTACGGGGAGATTTTCGCTGACTCCTTTAGCAATGATTTTAAGATTTCTTATTTCAAATTCTTTTGATACAAGGAATCTGATCGTGGGGCCAATGCTTATGTAATTCTGTGTAGAAATATCTCTTACAAGTCTTAAAAAAAGCTGATCAAGTGCGATTTCAAGAACTTGTACAGATTTTTCCCGGTTATAATCTTCAATAGCATTTTTAAGTGGATCATAATATGATGTGCCCTCTAAACTGTTAATTACTTGTGAAACTGATTCAAGTTCTGCCAGTTCGTTGTGTTTCCATGGTGCTATTTCTCGGCCTTCGCCGATAAACATTTTTTTACATGATTCCTCATTGTAACCAAGTTGTTTAGCTCTTAAAATATTTTTAATACTAATTATGTCTATCATTGTTTTAACAAATCTTTGTTTTCCTTGTTCACATTTATATGGCACTTTGGTTTGTTTAAACCTATTTATTATGTGTTTATCTATAGCTGTGTCAATTGTTAAAAAATCAGGTTTTTCATCTGAAACTGCCTGTATTATTTCTTCATTGAATCCATAGTTTTTTAGTATGCCTTGTAAATCATTTTTTTCAGCATCGATGATTTTCTGCAATAACTTTTTTGTTGTTGACAGTATTGTTTCATCTAGTTTTTTTTCATCAATTTTTTTGCCTTCTATTCTTCTTTTTAACATGTTTTTAACTAGATGAATATCAAGTTTTTCAAGATAAACATCATAAAAATCATTCATCTTTTTAGAGCTATCATTCCGCATCATATTCACTGTTTCAATAAAGGTATCATCAAGTGATTTCTGCACAGAATATGTATCCTCACCAGATATATTGTAATCTTTTAATGTGTTTATTGTCTCCTTGAATGAAATAATATCCTTGCTTTCTGCTACACTATCAAGCTCTTTATCACCAATAAAAGGATTACCCATTGCTTCAAACTTGGCATTAGGATAAACAAATTTAACATAGGTGGAAAAAGGACGGGAGATAATCATTATAGCCCCTGCTATTACAGCAATTATAAGAATCCAGAAAGGATAACTATATGGATCAAATAATGATTCAAACAAATATATCTACTCCGCATCTTTTGAGAAAAGCAGCTTTCCCACCATTATTCTTATTTTATCTTTTTCCCTTTTAAGTATGCCATCAAAGGTGTGATCAAGAGTTACTCTTCCATCATTAGACTGCAGGATTATACCACCAGATGATTCTACATTTCCAGTTACTTTGAGCCCCATGTTCTCAGCTATTTTTTTGTCAGCATCTCTAGATATAATAACTGTACATTCTCCACCAAGTTTTTTGCTTCCATCTCTCATTAGAAAGGCCACAGTTTCTTTGTATTCCTTTTCACTAAGCGTTGACAATTTATGATGTGCTTTTATGAAACATTCCTCGATGATTTTTTCCCGAGCATTCATGATTTCTTTTTTTGTATCCTGATCAGCTTTTGAAACAAGGATTTTCCTAAGTTTTTCACTTTGTTTCCTACCATCAGATAGTACTTTTTCTGCTTTTTCCTCTGCTTCTTGTCTAGAATCATTGCTAAGATTTTTAGCTTGTTTCTCTGCTTCTATTAGAATTTCTTTTACTTTCTTCTGTGCATCTTTTTTTATTTGTTCAATAATTTTTTCTGCTGACATGTTCTCTTTTTCCGTTTTATAGTAGTCCTAGACCAACCATTAACAATATTCCTACAAGAAGACCAAATATCGCTATTGTCTCAGGCATAACTGTAAATATTATACCTTTTGAGGCAACCTCTGGGTTTCTTCCAACAGCACTAATTGATGATGAAGCAACCATTCCCTGGTTAATAGCTGATATTCCAGTTAAACCAACAGCTAGTCCAATCCAAATTGCTCCAACTCCCATGAGAGAACTTACTTGGGCATCTCCACCACCAAGAAGACCGGCACCCATCATAAGCAGAATAGCTGTAAGTAGGCCATATACAGATTGAGTCATAGGTAACACCTGGAGAATTAGACATTTACTAAATAGCTCAGGTTTCTCTGCAGTAACTGCTACTGCTGATGATCCAGCAAGTGCAAGACCAATTGCAGATGAAATACCTGCGATACCAATTGCTAGGACACAACCAAGTATTATAAATGTTTTATTTTGATCGTTTTCTTCTTTTGTAAGTGTTCCTTCAGCTTCAGCACCAGCTTCTTCATCTTCTTCTTGGGCTAATGCTAATCCAGCTGAAAATAATATCATTGCTGTAAGAAGCATTGCCAATATTGCTGCTTTTCTCTTTATTTTCATTTTTTTCCTCCTATTTTTAATCTATTTTTTATTCTTTTATTTTAGTATATTTTCTATTTATTTCAAGGGGAGTAAACTCATGTCCACCGCCCTCGTAAAACCTATTGAAAAACTCAACATATTGAAGTCTAAGTGAATGAATACCTGCTCCAAGGGCTTGAAGCCCAAGATTAATTATATGAGCGACAACTAGTAAAATAACCATTATAACTATTCCAATAACAGGTATCATATCTCCAAGCAGCTGTGATACCACATTAAAAGCAAGTGCCATACCAGCAGTTGCAAGACCAAGTGCGAGAAGTCGTGCATAAGAAAGCCAATCACCAACATATCCTGTAATGTCAAAAAACCCAATTGGCCCTGCACTAATAAAAAGCTGAATTAATCCTATAACAACCAACAAAGCTGCAACAGAAATTAAAACATCTGATACTCGAAAATCCAGAATTGAATAACCAATAAGTATTCCACCACCAAGTTGAAGTGGTATCCAGCAAGACTTTGACGTTAACATTTCTTTATATTTTTTGTCTTTAAACGCTTGAATAATACCAAGAAGCACGCCAACATTCAAATGAATAAGTCCAAATATTAAAGCAATAACAAGAATAGTAATTGGGTCTTTTATTGAATTAGCAGGTAAATGAATCCCAGCAATTTCAACACTATATAAAGGCGCTGATGGATCTCCATAAAAAAACCGTGGAATTAAATCACCAAAACAACTATTTGTAAGAAAACCTACAACAGTTGTAACAACTCCCATCCAGATACCCATAAACGACCAACTGCGGAACATATCACTATGTTTCCCAAGTTTAAAATAACCAAATAATGACAAAAACAGAATTATAAGACCATATCCTGCATCACCAAGCATCACACCAAAGAACAAAACAAAGAAAAAACCCATTATAATAGTATGATTAATCTCATTGTATCTTGGTGTTGCAAACATAGTCAGAAGGCCTTTGAAACCATCAGCCCACCTTGGTGTTTCAATATGAGTAGGTGGACTATCTGGATTTGCAGAAGGCGTCTTAGAGTCATAAATAACACATCCATTTGAACTCGTTTCTATCAAATTTCTAAATCTATCTTCATTTTTTTCCAATACCCAGCCTTTTACTATATAAATGCTATCTGTTTTTGTAAAATTTTTTGAAACTTCTTTTCTGACTCCTTCAAGTTGTATTTCTTCACGGGTTGCCAATAAATCATTCAGTTGTTCCTTAGCAAAGACCTTTAGTTCTGATCTGATTTTTTTCTTTTCTTTTTCTATTTCTGCTTTTTCATCTTTAAATGATTTTAAAATCTCTTTAGGAGACCCAGCAAGATCACTAAAATCAAACTCAGTTATATGTTCTCTGCATATTTTTTCAATTTTGTTTTTTTCGGAGATATGAACAGCAATTAAAACCGCCCATTCTTTTTCTTTTCCTTTTACGAACTGTTTTGATTTCAATAATGATTTATCAATTGCATTAATCTCAGATTCCAAAGCATCCAAATCAGATGTTATACCTGCTTTGATAATTAAGTAATCAGACTGTCTAATATCTGAAACATCTAAATCAAAATCTTTGAGGTATTCAAGTTTTTCAAAATCATGATTGATCTCGTCTTTTCGTTCATCAAGCTCTTTTAATTTTTGTTCACTACTCAGAATATTTTTTTCAATAGTTCCTAGCATGCCTTCAGCATATGAACAAAGTTCTTCCAGAGAGCAGTCTTCGACTGTTTTGATTTCTGGTAGCTGTGGATTAAGCATATCTTTTATACCACTAGGTTTAGATTTAACATCCTTTAAAATATCTATTAATCTAGAAAGCCTCAGCTCATAGTTTGCACAAATATCAGCATCAGGGTGCATAGATGCCCTTTCAGAATCTTTAAGAGTATCTGGCTCATCTTTAGCTATGTCAATGATTTCCAATAACCCTGTTTCATGAAGATTTTTTATGACATCCTCTACATAGTTTTGATGAACAATCAGTGAAACCTTTTTCATTGGAGCCGGAAATAATATGTTTTATTCCCCCTTCCCAATCTCCTTCACAATCAAATCTACTGCCTTTGAAATGTTTTCATCTGCTGATTTTTTTACTCTAGAAACCTCTTTTTTTGCTTCATTTTTGATTTTTTCTATATCCTCTTTTGCAGATTCTTCTGCTTTTTCACAGAGTTTTTTAACTTTATTTTCAGCAGTTTTTAATATTCTTTGTTTTTCTTTTTCAGCGTCTTTTCTTGCTTTTTCTATGATTTTTTCGGCATCCTGTTTTGCATTTTCTATTGACTGAAGAGCCTTGTTTTCAGCTTCTTTTATACTATTAATTGATTTTGATGCCATTTGATACCCGTATTAGAAAGATATTTATTAGGGTTTTTATAATTAATTACATGCCCCAGAATTTATCAGTTTTTCTTTTTATTTCAAAAATTTTATTCAAAACATCTTTTTCATCAATGTTTAAAACATCCATATCGCGGAGTTTTTTTGCATCGCTTGCTGGAAGATCAGTAAAAAGGATATCTCCTCCCTTTACTTGCCGTCCAATAGTAATACCCTCAATGGATATAGCCACTTCTTCTCCCTGTCTAGCTTCTTCTACTGCTTTGTTTTCAGATTGAATGCCTTTTATCAAACCTAGGATTTTCCCATCTTCTTTCATCAGACGCATATCTTTTTTTATCCTACCGCCTAATATTCTTACACCAAAAACCGCTGGATGACTTACTCTAAAAACATACTCTGGAAGAAACCTAACCATTCCCGGATGAACATAATCTTGTCTTCTTTCTCGTTCAAGTTCTACTTTTTTCTTTTCCACCCATTCATCATAGTTTTCCATTATTGTATAAATTACATCTTCATTAAAAATTGTGATATTTGTGTTAGGGAGTTCTTCTTTTGCTTCAGGATGTATCTTTATGTTAAAAGCAAAGATGAGTTTATTTAACGGATCAAGAGTTGCATCTGCTTCTACAATATCTCTTTTTGAAACATTCCCAATTTCTGCTTTCCGTATTTGTATTCCTTTATCTCTTGATTCTTTAATGAGTGCTTCAAGCGAGCCTATTGTATCTGCCTTTATTATTATGCCTTGTTCATCAAGTTCAAAATCTATTTTTGTTTGGCTTTTTATCCCTTCAACAACCTCTTCAAGGTTATCTTTAACAACTCGTATTGGTGCACCAGGAACCACATTTTCTAAATTCGGTGATGAGATTTTGATACCACATGCCGCATGTACTTCTTTTACACTATCAAAACGTTCTCGCGGGTCACGTATCTCATCAAGAGGCTTTGGTTTAAGAAGAGCTTTAATGCGGGCTACAACAGGTTCACCTTTTGTACCAATCACTATTTTATCACTGCTTTTAATTACACCATTGTAAATTATAACATCAATTGTTTTTCCAAGACCTACTTCTTCTTTTACCTCAAGTACATTTCCTTTACCTGGGCCTGCTTCAATGTGTAGTTGATCTTCCAAAAACCTCTGGGCAAGACCAACAAGTATCATTAATAGTTCAGGAACGCCTTCCCCAGTTTTTGCAGAAATTGGTACAATACCAATTGTTTTTCTAAAATCAGCTATGTTGAAATAAAGATCAGAATTAAGTTTCTGTTCAGAAAGTGTACCTATCATATCATATAGCTTTTCTTCAAACATATTTTTGACATTAGGACGTTGTTGTTCAATACGATTTTTAGCAATATTATTACTTGTTTGCCAACCTGAAATATTATCAATTTTATTCGCAGCGATAATAAACGGTGTTTTATACTGTTTCAAAATATTGATTGATTCATATGTTTGAGGTTTAAAACCTTCTGTAATGTCAACGACCACTATTGCAATATCCGCTAGAGATCCACCTCTGGTACGCAACGTTGTAAATGCATGATGACCGGGTGTGTCAATAAACAATAAACCAGGCAGAGTAAATTTTTTACCTTTTAAAAGATCCCCACAAACATTATAGATGGCCTCAATGGGAACTTCTGTTGCACCAATATGTTGAGTAATCGCCCCAGATTCCCTTGCTGCGACTGTAGAACCTCTGATGAAATCAAGTAAAGATGTTTTACCATGATCGACATGACCTAAAACACTGACTATAGGTTGTCTAACATATTTTGACGGAGCAGCCACAGTGTTCACCTGCCGTTGTTAATATTGCAACCTTTTTAATCTTTATTGGTTAAACTTGTAGATGTTGTTCTCCCGTTTACAAAAAACGATATTTCCCAGCTTACTTCTTTTTTCAGCATATTCTGTATTTCTAGTTATAATAATACCTGCGTCAGTTTGGATTGTATATTTCCACACCATCATTTTAAGACCTCTAATACTGGTGTGATTTTATTCTTCATTTATATTTGTAAAATCAGGGTTATTGAAACTATTATATTGAAAAAAACCCTCAGATGGTTTTATTTTTTCACGTGGTACAAGATACCAAAATACAAGAGCCCCTCCTAATGTAAGTATGGTAAGAAAAAGTATCCCATAAACCGAACCAAAATTAATACCCAAAATTCCCTCGGAATTAAAAAACAAATCATAACCCGCCTCCCATAAAACTAACATAGACAGTATATAACATAAACTCAACACTACTGATATATAAGCAATATACCTATTGGAAACCCTGTTGAAACGTAAAAACAGGTTTTCATCATTATCTTTATTCGATGTCATTTTATCAACAGCAGATTTAAAAAATATAGCAGCAGTTCCCAATTCCAGGAAACATAAAAACAAAACAAAAAACAGAATCAACACAGCGACCTGGTTCTCTGAATACAATGGAAGTAAAACATCATTCTGAGCTTTAGATAACAGTATTACCAAAAAGAAAAAAAACAAAATACCCGCACCAGAAATCAGTAGAAGATTTTTTTGTTTTTTAAGCATGCCGTACACAGCTGCCAGTGGTATGGTACACATAACCAAAAAAATCAGTATTTTCAAAAGTAAAATAAATAACTCAATTAAAACGACAATACCGGCTATCAGATATGTTGATATAATCAATATGAGAATAAAAGCGGGTATTCCTGTTATTACAAAATTTTTAATATTCTTATTTAACATTGACATCCAATAAAAAAGCAATCCCAATCCAACCCCAACTAATGAAATGATAATTGAAAAATAGGTTAAATCATAATTAATTTCTAATATTTTTGAAAATATTTTCACAAAACCTACTACGGCCACTGCATAAACCCATATAAGAATAATTATCGATATTGCTTGCATCATGTAGATTTTTCTTTCAAGGTTAATCAACGTCTTGTCTGGTATCTTCCCACCTCTTTAAGCGCTACAGTTAACGGCAATGTAGGATTCCAATCAACAACACGAACCCCCATGCTTCTAAGCTGTGTTATAAAATTTTTCCGTTCAAATGACAATACTCTATGTGCCAGTTCATTGTTTACATCAACTGTTTGCAAAGAGTATTCAATGTCAACAGGCGATGGAGATAAAATTATCACATTAAAATCATATGCAATTAATTGTTCTACACCTTTAGGTATTGACCAATCATTTTCCAGTGAACTGACGAAAATGATCAAGGCTTTTTTTGGTAGCATATGGGTGGCTGATCTGTGGATTACTCCATTGAATGGGAAGTCCCCATTTGCTTGTAGGTTTACGATTTCTTCGATGATTTTGTATAGTTGATTTTTCCCAGATTCAGGGTAAACCCATTTTAGTTCTCCTTGCGATGATCCGTATGCTATTAGTCCTACTCGATCTCGTCTTTTTAAAAAATGAGAAGCAACAGATACTGCTGCTTTTACCCCATACTCCAATGGATTATGTTTTATTGTACCTGTCCCTTGTATTTCTCTTGCATCAACAATAAGAATAACATCTGTCGTACTTTCTAACTCGAACTCATTTACCATTAAATCATTAAATCTAGCAAATGATTTCCAATTAACTCTTTTAAATGTGTCCCCTGTTGTATAATTCCTTATGCCATAAAACTCTGTTCCAATACCTGCATGTTTCACATGCATAATACCAGGGTAAATATTAGGCTTAGCTTTTACAGCAATATCCCTCATCTCTTCAACACGAGGTATTACCGTTATATACGAAGAAGACTCAACCATGGCTTCCTTATAAAACATACCAAAGAAACCTCGAACTCTGAAAAGTAACGAACCTAACAGAAAACGCCCTCTAATAGGACAGGATATTCCATATTTTATCTCAATCTCCTCGTTTTTTTCTAAATCTAAAACAGAATAATTACTGCCCTTCACCACTTTAACCTTACTTGGCAATGA
Organism: Thermoplasmata archaeon; assembly: GCA_030606465.1. Lineage (GTDB taxonomy): Archaea > Thermoplasmatota > E2 > DHVEG-1 > DHVEG-1 > JAUWGL01. The sequence goes on from JAUWGL010000013.1 coordinate 9,798, forward strand.
ATCATAAACCTCTAAAAATTTTATGCTTTCACCAAGGTTTTTTAATTTAAGAGTTACCTCAACTGTGTCATACTCAAAAATCTTAACACTTGAAAGACTGCGAACAACCTCAATTTTTATTTCTTCACCATAAAAAGAAAGCACACCAGCAAAAAGCAAAACAAGCAAAGGAACTACAAATATTAAAATCAGCCAGTCAACAATAAACAAACCAAATATCAATAACCCGATACAGCCTGCTACGATACCTCCACATTTTATCGTACGCATATTTATTCTACCGTTGGAACGGGTATTGTATTCAGTATTTCTTTCACTATGTTCTCTGGGTTTACACCTCTGACTCGTGACTCAGGTTTAAGTATCAGCCGATGTGCAAGCGCAGGTACTGCCACGTTTTTTACATCATCGGGTACAACATAATCACGTCCGTAAAAAGCTGCATGTGCTTTCGAAAGCTTAAAAAGCGCTATTGACCCACGAGGGCTTATACCTACCTCTACTCGCGGCTCAGATCGGGTGATCTGCACTAGTTTAACAATGTAATTCTGAATATCATCATCAATGTAAACCTGTTTAATAGCTTCCTGCATCTCAATAATACGCTCAGGATCTACAACTTTCTTCACACTAAGATCATGAATATCACCATGTTCCATACGATGTAAAATCTCCTGCTCCTCAGGTTCATTAGGATAACCCACACTAAGACGCATAATAAAACGATCAATCTGCGCCTCAGGCAACGGATAAGTACCCTCATATTCAATAGGATTCTGCGTAGCCATAACCAAAAAAGGACGTCCCAAAGGATATGTCTCACCCTCCAAAGTAGTCTGACGTTCCTGCATCGCCTCCAACAAAGCCGCCTGAGTCTTAGGAGGCGCACGATTAATCTCATCAGCTAACAGAACATCAGTAAAAATAGGACCACGAATAAGCTTAAAATCACCAGTTTTCTGACTATAAACATATGTACCTGTAATATCCGCAGGTAACAGATCCGGAGTAAACTGCACCCTGGAGAATTTACAACCCATAGCCGAAGAAAAAGTCTTAGCAGTCAACGTCTTCGCTAGACCCGGGTAATCCTCAAACAAGATGTGACCATCAGTAAGAATACCGAGTATCACATATTTCAACATGTTTTTTTTACCAACTACTACAGTTCCTAC
>JAUWGL010000166.1 GCA_030606465.1 Thermoplasmata archaeon
CTGGCCGGGCCTTACCCATTATAGCATTCATATTAGCCCCATCATAATACAACAAAGCACCAGCATCATGAACCAGTTTCGAAATCTCAAGTATATCTGATTCAAAAATGCCAAGCGTGTTAGGATTAGTAAGCATAAAACAAGCAGTTTTCTCTGAAAGACTCTTCTCAAGCATCTCCAGGTCAACAGTTCCATCTTTAGTTGAAGGAATCTCAATAAGCTTATAACCCGCCATGGTAACACTAGCAGGATTTGTACCATGAGCCGTATCAGGAAGTATCACCTCATTTCTCTGACCATCACCATGATGTTCATGATATGCCCGTGTGAGAAGCATACCCAGAAATTCACCCTGGGCACCAGCAGCAGGTTGCAAACTAAAATAATCCATGCCTGTGATCTCACAAAGCATACGTTCAAGTTCAAACAGTACCTGGAGATTTCCTTGCACAGTGGAAACATCCTGAAAAGGATGAGTACCCATAAAACGATCCCAACCCGCTATCTCCTCACAAATCTTAGGGTTATATTTCATAGTGCAAGAACCAAGAGGATAAAACCCAGAGTCAATACCATAATTCATCTGACTAAGACGATGGAAATGACGGACAACCTGAGTCTCATCAAGATCAGGCAGATTTATTTTTTCTTTACGTTGAAGAGAAACAGGTAAAACATTCAAAGGTTTGATTTTCTCCTTTTTACCTATGGTTAACTCGTTTAACAAAGGCTCATCATAAACAGCTGATCTATACATGAGAAACCTCCTCTAAAACAGAAACAAATCGTTCAATATCCGAATCACTGTGAACCTCAGAAACACCAAAAAGCATACAATTCTTCAACTCTGGAAACCATTGATCAAGTAGCAGCCCACCTTGAATGCCCTTCTTCAACAGTTTCTTACTGATCATATTTGCATCCTTAGAACATCTTATCACAAATTCATTAAAATGAACACCATTAAACATTTTTTTAAAACCATCAACAGATTCAATACCTTCAGCAAGCTTCTGTCCCATTTCAAAGTTAATATTGCTGAGATTTTCCAAACCATTACCACCAAGCCATGAAAGATAACAACCTGCTGCAAGAGCACACAAACCCTCATTTGTACAAATATTGCTTGTAGCCCTACCACGACGAATATGCTGCTCACGTGTCTGAAGAGCCATACAAAACGCATGATTACCATTCTTGTCCTTTGTCAACCCTATAACACGGCCCGGCATATTTCTAAGAAACTCTTTTTTACATGCAAAAACACCGAGACTTGAACCACCAAAATCCATAGGATTCCCAAATGCTCTTCCCTCACCAATAACAATATCAGCACCATAATCACCCGGGCTTTTTGTAACACCAAACGATATTGGGTCTATACCAACAACAAAAACAGATCCTGCATCTTTAACAATCTTACTAATCTTATCAACATCATCTTCAAAAACACCAAAAAAATTAGGATTCTCAATATACACACCAGTCGTGTTTTCATCAACATGCTTCTTCAACTGTTTTAAATCTATTTTACCTGTAGTAATATCATAAGGTATTTCTTTTATTTCTAAATTTGGACCTCTTGTATAGTTTTTCAAAACAGATTTTTTTTCCCATGAAATATTCTGAGGAACTACAAAGGTTTTTTTCCGATTAATCCGAGTGCACATCAATGCAGCTTCACCAAGAGCAGTAACTCCATCATATAATGAAGCATTGGCAATATTCATACCTGTAACCTCAGCGATCATGCTTTGGTACTCAAACATAGCTTGAAGAAAACCCTGACTTGCTTCAGATTGATAAGGAGTATATGCTGTATAAAATTCTGCACGAGCAAGTATTGATTTAACAACAGACGGTATGTAATGAGGTTTAATTCCACCGCCAACAAAACAGAGAACATCATGGAATGATCTGTTTTTATCTGCTAGTTCCCTTAGTTTTTGTTCTGTTTCTTGTTGGGAAAGACCTACGGGTAAATCTAAATCTTTAATTTTTATTTTGTTTGGAATATCTGAAAATAGATCATCTATATCATCTAATCCTATTTCTTTGAGCATTGTGTCTTTTAATGCTGCGTTAGGAATGAACTTCATGAGCCTCCCAATCATGGTAATAAAAAGATGTTAAAGAAACTTTAGGTTTTATATA
>JAUWGL010000029.1 GCA_030606465.1 Thermoplasmata archaeon
AAAGAGGAGAAACAAAAGGAAAGAGAAAGAAACTTGGAAGTAGAAAATGCTTTAAAAAAGAAAAAAGAGGCAGAAAAACAAAAAAGATTGGAGGAAAAACAGAAATTAAAAGAAGAAAAGGTTAAAGAGTCGGAGTTGGGGAAAAAAGCAAAGAAAGAGGCTAAAAAAGAGGAGAAATTAAAAAAGAAAAAACTAAAAGAAGAGTTGATTAAAGAGTTGGAGTTAGAGAAGAAAATAAAGGAAGAAGAGAAAAGAAAGAAAAGTGAGGAGAAAAAGGCTTTAAAAGAAGAGAAAACAAAAGGAGAAAAAGAGAAAGTTGCTGTAACTGAAAAAAGTAAAGATGAAACAGATGAAACTGTAAAAGAGCTGGATGAACTTATCCTTAGTAAAAAAAAGACTGCAAAGGAAAAAACATTTTTAGATGATGATGTTGAAAAGATTATTCCAGTGATTGATACTCTCCTTGAGAAGCTCCCTGATGATGTTATTGCTGAGTTTGCAGAATCTGATGATTTTGCTTTGTATGAAAAAGTCGTAAAGAAATACAAGAACAAGTGATGGTTTATGGGATTATTAGAAAAAGCTAAACAACGGAAACAAACATTGGATGAATCAAAGGATTTAACAGATTTGGATATATCAAAACAGGATGTACAGGCTGAAGTAAAACCATTAGGGTTATTAGAGAAAGCACGACAAAGAAAACAGGAACCAGTATCAGAAAAAACAGATCTTGTTGAAAAAAAAGCATTGGCTGAGGAATCAGAAAAAAAGGTTTACCATGGTATAAGTGTTAAAACTGATAAAGATAAAGAAGTTGTTGATGAAAAAAAAGGTTTTGGATATAAGGGTCTTGGATCTCGCAGGATTGTTTTTGATCATAATATCAACGAGTATGTTTATGAAGTTACTGAACCGGTTTTAAATGAAGATGAAATTGAGATAAAAAATGAGTTGTCTCATTTGTTTAAAATGCTTGCTGATGTGAATATAACAGGTGTTGATAAGGAGGAGAAAAGAAAATATCTTGATGAGACATTAGAGCAAATCATTGTTGATAATAACATTAAATTTGGACCACGTTATAAAGATTCTAAGGAAAAAGGTAAAGGTCTTGCAAAATTTAAAAGCAAAGATAAACAGGATAAAAAAGAAGGAGATGAAACTGGTGAAAAAGATCAGGAGAAGAAGAAATTTTCATTTAAAAATATGAGAGACAAATCAAAATCAGGTTTAACTGGGAGAAAAGAATTAACAGCTGTCGAGCAGGAATCAAAGGATAAAATCATGTATCATATTTTCCGTGAGTTTCTTGGATATAACAGGATTGATATTCTTATGAAGGATGATGGCATTGAGGATGTTTCCTGCGATGGTTCTCATGTTCCTATTTTTATTTATCATAAGAAATTTGATGAGACTACTACTAATATTCAGTTTAAGGATGATAAGGAGTTGAATTCTTTTGTTGTACGCTTGGCACAGATTTGTGGTAAGCAGATATCTATTTATTCACCTATTGTTGATGGTAAGCTTCCTGATGGTTCAAGGCTTCAGACCACACTTGCAAAAACAGTTACCCATGGTTCAACGTTTACGATCCGTCGGTTTAAAGAAAACCCTCTTACTCCTGTTGATTTAATTGGTTTTAAATCGTTTTCTTTGGATATGGCTGCTTATTTCTGGATGGCTATTGAACATGGTGCTTCTGTTTTGTTTTGTGGTGGAACAGCTTCGGGGAAAACTACTGCGTTGAATGCTTTGTCATTGTTTATACCATCACAGTATAAAATTATTTCAATTGAGGATACACGTGAGGTTAATTTGCCGCATAAAAACTGGATTGCTGGTACTACACGTGCTGGTTTTTCTTCTTCTGATGATAAAACAGGTAAAGATATTGACATGTTTGATCTTATCCGTGCGGCTCTTCGTCAGCGACCTAAGGTTGTCATGGTTGGAGAGGTTCGTGGTAAGGAGGCATATAGTCTGTTTCAGGCTATGGCAACGGGTCATACTGCTTATTCAACGGTTCATGCAAGTACTATTCATACTCTTATACAGAGACTTGAGAACCCTCCGATTTCGTTGCCACGGGCGCTTTTGACTTCTCTTGATATCATTGTGTTTCAAAATGCGATTAGTCTTGCAGGTAAAACAGTTAGAAGGATGACTAGTGTTACTGAGATAATAAAACTTGATCCTGATACTAATCAGCTTATTTTTATGGAACCGTTTAAATGGGTTTCGAAAACAGATGACAGGTTTGAGAGCAGTGGTACAAGTAAAATACTAAACAACATTCGATTGGAGAACACATGGTCGGAGGAACAACTACAACAAGAGTTGGAAAACAGAAAAACTATTTTGAGATGGATGTGTAAAAACAACATTACAGATTATAAAGATGTCGGACGGATTGTTTCTGATTATAGTAAATACCCTAAGGAGTTGTTAAAAAAGGCTAAGGAGGAAATGAAGAAGTGAAATCAACAAAATATACCAGGTTCTGCCGACAGCTTTTTGCAAAAACATTTGAAAAACTGGATATAGAAAAAGCTAGTAAAAACCGTATACTTGAAAAAGCAGATATTGCCATGGTTTATCAAGAGTATTATTCGATGGTTTTAATGAACATCATTATAGGTTTTATTTCAGCGTTTTTATCTACATTGATATTGTATCTGATGGTGCCTAATGATATTACTGCGTTTTTAATGCTCCTTGTATCCTCTATTGTACCAGTTGGTATTGGATTGTATTATATTGGTTTACCAACTTCTAAAGCGAAAGCTCGTGGTAAAAAAATAGATAAACATATGCCCTATGCTGCGAATTTTATTAACACAATGTCTGTCGCAGGTATCTCACCTGCAGAGATATTTGAGGCTTTAGCGGAAGTGGAGCTTTACGGGGAGATACAAAAAGAGGCACAAAAGATTACAACAGGGATTAACATGATGGGGGTTGATACCATCACTGCTTTGACCAATGCTATTAAAATCTCTCCATCAGACAAATTCAAAGAATTCATCCAAGGTATTCTAGCAGTTATACAATCAGGTAGTGAACTTGGACCATACTTTGAAAGATGCGTTGAAAAATATATGAAAGATGATCTTATAGATCGGAAAAGAAACCTGGAATCACTTGCGATAATGGCTGAATCATTTGTTGTAACAGTTATAGCATTCCCATTGTTTTTAGTGATAATTATCTCAATTATGGGGTTGACAAGTGAAGGAGGTATGGACTTCGGATTTATGTATATCATAGCTTTTATGGTTCTACCGATGTCTTACGCTGGTTTTTATGTAATGATGAGCTCAGGGATGGGAGAATCAATATGAAAAACCTGATTAGACTTAAAAAGTATAATGCAAAAAGCATTTATGGAAAGGATAGACTCCGGTATATTGTTTTAGGTGTTTCATTAGGTTTTTCTTTTTGTTTGTTTTTACTTGGTTTTTTAGCGTTTACCGGTTCTAATGTGTTTCCTGAAAACATGGTTTCTGGTGTTGACCTTTTTGTTTTTGGATTATTATCAGCTATTGGACCTATTGGTTTTTATAATCATTTAAAAGCTAAACAGAAAAAGGATATAGAAGATCATCTTCCTGATTTTTTAAGGGAGATAAGTAGTTCAACCTCTTCAGGTATGACTATTTTTGATGCTATAACATCTGCAGCAAATGGAGATCATGGGCGGCTTACACCTGAGCTACAGAGAATGTCTTCTCAGTTGTCATGGGGGATTCCTGTTTATGATGCTCTTGAAAATTTTGCTAAGAGAGTAAACACAAATTCAGTGAAACGGATGGCAGTGACAGTAAACAGGGCACTTGCGATAGGTGGGAACACTAGTGCAGTTTTTGAGGCTGCAGCAAGAGAAATAGATCAAACTAAGCTTGTAGAACAACAAAGACAAGCAGAGATGTCGATGTATAGTATTGTGATATTCATTAGTTTTTTTGTTTTTTTAGCAGTGATTTTGATTATTGATAAAACTATTTTTGCAGCTATCTTTGATCTGCAGGGTAAAATGGCAGGTAACTCAATTGGTGGCATGCAGCTTACTGAAGTAGATCCTGAGCAGTTGAAGAACACCTTTTTTGGGTTTGTTCTTGTTCAGAGTATTGGTGGTGGGCTTCTTGGTGGTTTTATGATGGATGGCCGGCTTTCATCTGGTGTACGTTATGGTTTTATTCTTGTTTTAGTCTCATTTTTTGTTTTTAAATTTATGTTTTGAAAAATGTTGTTCGTGTTCTAAGGCTATTTTAACCATATATAAATATTCTGTTCTAAAGATATATTTTCATTATGGAAAAACGACACCAAGAGTATATATAGTAGAATCTAAAGAAGTTTAATATGTGAGAAGGTACGGATGAGAGGAAGCTTTCAGTTTAAAAAGGATTATGCAGTTTCAGAAATAGTTGGTGGTATAATCCTAGTTTTGATTGCTGTGGCTGTTTTTTCTGTGATTTACTTGGATGTAACATCTAAGGATCTTGATGTTTATCATACAAATGTCAAACTGGAAGGTAGCGTAAATGATACTGGTTTTATAGTGCTTGAGCATAAAGGTGGAGATGTTATTAAATCATACAAGGTATATGTTAGTTATCCCAATGGAACTATGATTAGTTCAGAGACTTATGAAGATAACTGGGCAATAGGAGAATATAAGTATCCTACGGATATAAAACTTGTTGATGGGATGTCATTAAGTGTAGCTGTTTACACTGTGAATGAGGATGGAAAAGAACAGGAGATTTTTAAAGGAGATCTGCTATATAGAAAAGATGATCCACCAGCTGGCAGTACGCCTCCCGATAGTCCATCCTGGGATCCTACGATTCCTTTGTTGATTTCAAGTCTTAGAAATGATACAATAGACGAGGATCTAATATGTTTTAATTTCACAGAGAATATATCAATAGATCCCTCAACCTATATCTATAAATGGATGGTAAATGGAAACCCATTAAATGAGATTCTTCTACCGTTTGATACTGAAAATACAACAGTTACTAAGGATTATTCAGGAAATGACTTTGATGGAACAATAAATGGTGCAACATGGACGAGTAATGGAGTAGTTGGTGGCAGTTATTATTTTGGTGGGGCTAGTGATTATATAACAACTGGTTTGCCAAGCGTGTTTGATGATATTCTAAATAATGATCTTGCCATCTCTATATGGTTAAAAAGTGATGATACAACCGATGATAACAGGGTAGCTTTACATGCGAGTAATGATAATAAGAATTTTATAAAAATCTTCCAGTTTGGAACTGAAGTTCATTTTGGAGTTTGTTATGATGGAACTAAGGATGCGATTAGAACAGAAAGTCTTTCAAGTAACACATGGTATCATATTGCTGGTTTGTGGGATGCAAGTGAAAAAACAATTTCTTTATACGTTAACGGTGAAAGATGTACTGAGACGGGTTATAGAAACTTTGCATTAGGATCGGGTACAGGGTTTGAACTTGGTCATGGGTCTGCTAGTAGTAGATTCTGGTTAGGTTTTATTGATGAAGTTGAATTTTTTGACTATATCATATCTCAAGAGCAAATCTATCAGATTTACATGTGTAAAAAAGATGGTTTTTCTGATAAGAGTGTAATTGTTTCAGATGAAACTACTCTGGGTGATATATGGCAATGTATAGTAACTCCAAGTGATGGTTCTCAGGATGATACTGCAGTAGAATCCAATCTTCTTCAAATAATTAGCTATAGCGGGGGTGAATAATTGAAGATAAAGTTTGGTAAAAACTTGATAGTAATCATTGGATTTATGATGATCATATTATTTGTTTTCTTGATATTCCAATCAGAACAAGCAGTTGCCGGATCATATGATGGTGAGGATCTGGCTTTTGCTATTCTTGCTAATGATTCAACCTTTGTAAGTTCAGATTATACTGATAAGGATAAGGAGGGTCATAGGCAGGCAATTGTTCTTGAGTCTTTTGGAGATTTTATTCCTACAGAGGGGCAGACTTTTGCACTTTTTAGTACCGGTGTTGCTGGTGCTGATATTGTTACTACAGAAGCTGAAAACCCTGGTGATGAGAGAGGAACATCTTTTAAGAATAGATATGGTCATCCAAGGGATGATGCTACATTAACTATGGTTTTACAAGTTCCATTATATATACATTATCTTTATTATGATGTACAGTTTTTCAGCGCAGAATATCCTGAATATGTGGGTACACAGTATAATGATAGATTAACTGTAACTGTTGATTCTCCTTCAAAGGGCGTATCACAGTTTACATTGGATGTTAATAGTGGTTATTTTGTATTAGATTCTAATGATATACCTGGGACGGGTTTTGATATTTTTGCTCGAGATGGAGATCCTAGTGATGTTGATTTGGTTGATACAACGCCACGAACACCAGGAGCTGATGCAGGTGCGTCAGATCTTATTCCAATAGGAGGTGTGACCCATCCGATTTCTCCAAATGAGCAAATTACTATTACTATTTATATTCAAGATGTTGGAGATAACCAGTTTGACAGCGCTGCTATTATTGACAATCTTAAGTTCACAGGTTTTGCAAAAACAGATATAATTGGAAGGAAAACATATGAAGATTTGAATGGGGGAGATTTAGAATGTGGTGATACAGTAAAATATACTGTTACAATTAGCAACACAGGCGAAGCAAATCAAAACAACAACCCTGGAAATGAATTCGAAGATATTTTACCAGACAACACAACATATATAGGTGGTTCAGCCACGGCGACCTCCGGAACAATTAATTATGATTCTGGATTAAATAAAATAACATGGAATGGAGGTGTACCTGCAGAGAGCGCTGTTTCGTTAACATTTCAGGTAACTGTTAACCAGGATTTAGAGAATGGGGCAATCATCTCTAATCAAGGGACAGTATACTGGGATAGCAACGAAAATGGGACAAATGATGCAACTGAGCTTACGGATAATCCACACATCGATGATGGCATTGATCAAGATGGAGATGGAGAAACAGATGACGACGATCCCACAGATATCGTTGTCTTTGCTTTTGAGCCGCCATCAGAAGTAACTGAAGATTTTTCTGATGATTCGGCAGGAGGAAAAGCAACTCAATCCTACATGGGACAAACCTGGTTTGAAACAGATGATGAAATAATTGGAAATAACTTTGAAGTTGTATCCGGTTATCATTATTCAACTTCCAATGGTTTCAAAACACAAATACGCGCATCAGGAGGAGTTCAGGATTGGAATTATACACTTTCTGAACTTGAAAGTAATCTTGAATGGTGGGAGATATGGTTTGCTTGTGGTAATGCTAGTGAAGAATCTGATCTTTATCTTGATTTTAAGGATGAAAATGGAATTGATGTTGCGAGAATAAAATTTGAATATGTTCATGTGGGAACTCAGTTACCGACAGATTGGGTTATAGCATTGTATTATTGGGATCCTGATGTCCCAGACTGGAGTCGCCTGAATTCTGATTTCACAGATGGATATCTATACGGTAGCTGGTATAAACTTAGAATTGAAAAATATGATTACAGTAGTTTTATTTATTATACACTTAATAGAACTGACGTAGGAACAGTAGATTTTAAACCGGGTGGGCAACTAAATGTTCCGTTTTCTAATCTGGCAAAAATAGAATGGAGTAGTACAAAAAACCCTGTCGCTTGTCCAATGTTTTTCTGGGATGAACATAAGATTGGATTAACCCAATAATTATATTTGAACATTGTATTTGGAATTATATAAAACAGAGTGGTGAGAAAGAATATGGCAAGATTATTCGATCGTAATATGTTCATTATGTTATCTGCTATAATGATAGGTGTAATTATAATTATTTTTTTTGTTGCAGATATCGTAAATCGTTCAACACTTGATACATTACAAAATGTACATGAAGTGGAAATTAAAGATATTCAAAGTAAGAATGAAAACTTTACCAGCAGTTTCATCAGATCTACTGTAATTTTGGATCAAGCAAGAGAAGACCGAGCTTTTGGAAATTATCACTTTGACCTAGCGTTTTTATGGTATCAAAGCACACTCTCAGAGAAAAACAGTTCTAATTTTGAATTGTATAAGACAAGAGCAGTTAATAATTGTACAAATGCGATGCCAAAATATCAAAATGCACATGATAATTTTAATGAGGCAAAATCATGGTTTAACGCTACAAAATCGTATACAACATTTCCAAAATATCTGGAAGTTTTAGATATTTATGTAGATCTAACCGGATCTGGTTCTAGATTGATGATGCTTAGATATAATGCTAGTGAATATCTTAAATATTTAACAGAAAACTTAATCATGG
>JAUWGL010000050.1 GCA_030606465.1 Thermoplasmata archaeon
ATTTGAAGAAGGCCTATATTTATCGGCATTTAACGAAGTTGTTATTATAATATTAGATTGCGTTTTTTATTTCATCTACGGCATTTAGATTCTCTACTGATGACATATCACTAACATCCTCACCTAGATATGTGGCTTTAATAATCCTCCGCACAATCTTAGCAGATCTTGTCTTAGGCAGATCACCTACAAACTTGACTTCACGTGGTTTCAATGTTTTCCCCATTATTTTTACGACTTGACCTTTAAGTTCTTCCCTCAAAGATTCATTTGGTTTATAACCCGGTTTTAAAACAACAAAACAAACAATATCCTCACCCTTTATCTCATCAGGAACACCAATTGTTGCAGCCTCAGATACAGCAGAATGTTCCATAAGTGCAGCTTCTATTTCAGCAGGACCTGTTCGCCTTCCAGCTATTTTTATTGTATCATCACTCCGGCCATGAAGAGACCAAAAACCGTCTTCATCAACAATTGCCCAATCACCATGATACCAAATATTAGGCCACTTTGACCAATAGGTCTCAATATATCTATCTGGTTCATTCCAAAAACCACGGGTCATTGATGGAGCAGGCTTTTTAGCTACAAGATGTCCCATTTTCCCTCGTAATGGTTTACCATTATCATCGAAAACATCAATATCCATACCAAGACCTGGACCACGGAGCGTACACGGTTTAAGTGCAGTAATTGGAAGCGGAGATAAGAAACATCCTACAATTTCTGTCCCACCTGAAATATTAATAATTGGAATTCTTTTCCCACCGATTTTTTCAAAAAACCAGTGCCATGAATCAGGATCCCAAGGTTCACCAGTAGAACCAAGAAATCTTAACGAACTTAGATCATGTTTGGTAGCCCATTCATCACCATATGTCATAAGTAGGCGAATAGCAGTTGGTGAAATACCAAATGTTGTAATTTTATGTTTCTCAACAAGTTCCCATAGTCTATCTGGATTAGGATAATTTGGAGCGCCTTCAAAAACCACGATATTTCCACCAAAGTGTTGAACGCCAATAATCATCCATGGCCCCATCATCCAACCAATATCTGTTAACCAGAAAAACACATCATTTTCTTTGACATCAAAATAATATCCAAGTTCTTTTGCAATTTGAGCAAGAGCACCACCATGGGTATGAACAGTTCCCTTAGGTTTTCCTGTTGTCCCTGATGAGAATATTATCATCGCATAATCCTCGGAATCCATCTGTGTTGTTTCACATTCATCTGATTGTTTAGAAACAATCTCTTCCCACCAGATATCCCTGCCGTTTTTCCATGGGATTTCTATTCCAAGTCGTTTATAGACAACAACATGTTCTAAAGAAGATACAGTATCAAGTGCTTTATCAGCTTCTTTTTTGATTTCTACTGTTTTACCTCGCCTGGCAGAACCATCAGCAGTAAGAAGAACTTTAGCCCCCGCAATATCTAACCGAGAGGCAAGAGCATGCCCACCAAAACCAGAGAATATTGGGATGCTTATAGCCCCGATTTTTATTGCTGCCAAGAATCCGATGACAATTTCAGGCAGCATTGGCATATAAATAGCAACTCGATTACCCCTTTTTACACCAAGTTCTTTTAAAGCATTTGCAAACTTGTTAACCTCTTTATACAACTCAAAATAGGTTAATTTTCGGACATCTCCCTTTTCATTTTCCCAAGTAATAGCAATATTGTTTTTTTTATCTGATTTAGCATGTTTATCAAGACAATTATGAACAATGTTGATTTTACCTCCAACAAACCATTTAGTCCACTGAATCCCCTTTGAATCATCAAGAACTTTGTCATATGGATGGAACCATTCAATATCAAGATCTTTCATCACTGCATCCCAGAACCATTCAATGTCATCAGTTGACCTTTTTATTAATTCATCATAATCTTTGATATCATGTTTTCTCATGAATCTTGTAATGTTAGCTTTTTCTACATAGTCATCTGTTGGTTTCCAAACAATTTCATTCATTTTATGTAATCCCCCGGTTTTCATATGAAACAGTTGTATATTCAAAAAAGCTTCGAAAAAAAATCTAAAAAAGAAACTCTAAATAGTGTTATCGATTTATGGTATCAAATTTAACTTGGAGGTTTAGAAATATATGAAAAAAGACTTTGAAGAAGGCGATATAAAAATAACAGTTGACTATGACAAATGTATCGGTGCAGGCGACTGTGTAACTGCTTGCCCTGTGGAAATATTTGAAGTGGTTGATGGCAAGGCAATTTGTAAAAACGTTGGAGAATGCATTGAATGCTGTGCATGCGTAAATGCTTGCCCACGTGAAGCAATTGAGCATAGTTCTTGTTAATCATTTTTAATACTTTGATAAGATGAATAAAATTAACATAGAAATTTCAATTAAATTTGTAGATTCGTGGCCAAAAGATGAAATTGTAGAATTATACAAAGCAGGATTATGGTGGAAAGATACGTACGATCCTTCTGGAATTGACTCTTTAATAGAAGGAAGTTTTGCTTTTGCTGTTGTAGTGGATAAAAAATCAGGAAAAGCAATTGGCATGGGTCGCATAATATCTGACGGAATTTCTGATGCATATATACAAGATTTAGTCATTTTACCAGAATATCGTGGCCAAGGAATTGGAAAACAACTGCTCACAGCTCTTTTAGAACGTTGTTCATCACAAGGTATACTTTGGATAGGGCTTATTGCAGAGCCAGACCAAGATGGTTTTTATTCCAGACTTGGGTTTAAACAAATGGAAAAATATGTTCCAATGAAATACGAAAAAGAGGACTAAAATGCTTTCAATTGATGATTTTAAATCAGTTACTTTAGAAGATAAAAAAATATTTGATAAACACTACGAAAAATATCCACCTATTCATAGTGATAATGTATTTACAACAATCATTAGCTGGATGAATTACTCAAATTATCATTATACTGCAATTGGCAATAACCTGATAATATATTCAAAAATAAATGGTCAGATAAGATTTAGACCTCCATCTGGTAAACGAAAAAAAGATGTTTTTGATCAAGTAATTAAACTTGCACAAAAACAAGATTCAGATTATCCGTTTGGTGTCATTGATTTGGAAACAAAAAAATGGTTAGAAAAAAACTATCAAAAATTAGTTTTTGAAGAACACCAAGAGTACTTTGATTATGTTTATCTATCTTCTGATCTCGCTGATCTATCAGGATCTAACTATAGTAAGATACGTAACCGTCTTAATAAATTCAGTAGAGATTACTCGTATTCAACAGAAAAAATTTCATCTGAAAACATGGAAGATGTGAGAAAATTTCTTGACCGGTGGTGTCTTTGGAAAGATTGTGAATCAGATCCACTGCTTGAAAATGAGAGAAAAGCAATAATGTATTCTATGTCTCACTTTTTTGACCTTGGATTATCTGGTCTTGTTATCCGTCTAGATGATAACATCGAGGCACTAGCAGTTTATGAGGAGATGAATCCAGATACAGCAATTATACACTATGAAAAAGCCTCTCCAGATTACGATGGTATATACAAAGCTATCAATCAAGAGACTGCAAAAAAACTTCAAAATAATTATAAATTCATTAACAGAGAATCAGACATGGGTTTACCTGGTTTAAGAAAGGCAAAAATGTCATATCGCCCTAATCATATGGTAGAAGTTTTTCATGTAGACAAGAAGAACATATTGATTTAGAGCCTGCTTTCCTCTTTTATTCTCCATTGCATGAATTACAAACGAGTGAAAACGTATCTTTAGATCTTAATATTTTACAAATCCTGCATGTTTCTGGTATAACATTATCATTTCCATTATTAATGATCCGCTCTGCGGATATCTTGATCTCCATAAGAATGTCTTTATCTGTAATTTCTAAATTACCGCGTTTTCTAGAAACATATTGACAGATCGCAGCTGGTGTAACGCCTAATTTTTCTGCTGTTTCTTTCTGCGACAATCCAAAGTTGTTAATCATACTTTCAGCGATTCCTCTTCTAATAACTGGTAATCCATTCCACATCATGTATTCGCAGGTTGTCCGTTTCATGTACAGATGAATAAATCTTTTCTATATATAATTAACGATTGTTTATAGTATTTGTTACATCTGTTGCGAATAGTCCATATATGCCAAATTTTAAACACTTTTATTCTGAGTTTGTTTCATAAAAATTCCAAATAATCAATACGTTGACCTAAAGGTTTTATACCATTATTATATCACGAGTGTGGTGGTCTAAATGGATTTCAATCTAACTTCTGAGCAGAAACTATTTCAAAAAACTATTAGAGAATTTTGCAATAAAGAAATAAAACCAATTGCTGGAAAAATTGATAAAGAAGAATACTTTCCAAAGGATCTCTATAAAAAAATGGGTAGAATGGGTCTTATGGGTATGACTGTTCCTCAGAAGTATGGTGGAGCGGGTATTGATAAAGTTAGTTATATGATTGCCCTTGAGGAGATCTCTCGTGTTTGCGGATCAACTGGTATCACTGTTGAAGCTCATAACAGTCTTGGTGTTGGTCATATCTATGAGAAGGGATCTGAAGAACAACGTAAAAAATACCTTCCTAAACTTACAAATGGGGAAGAAATTGCTGCATGGGCATTAACTGAACCTAATGCCGGTTCTGATGCTTCTGCTATTCAAACCACTGCTGCTCTTGACGGCAACGAATGGGTTCTAAATGGAACAAAACAATTTATAACTAGTGGAGACGTCGCATGGATTACTACTGTGATGGCAAAAACAGATAAGGAAAAAGGAGCCAAGGGGATTAGCGCGTTTATAGTAGAAAGAGACACACCAGGTTTTAAAATAGGTCAGCTGGAGGACAAACTTGGCCTACGGGGTAGTCATACAGCTGAACTTATTTTTGAGGATTGTCGTGTTCCAAAAGAAAATCTCCTTGATAAACAGGATATGGGTTTTGTTGGTGCTATGAACATCCTCGATCGGGGTCGTACAGCTATTGGCGCAATGTCTGTTGGTATTGCTTGTGGTGCTCTCGAGGACTGTATTGAATATGCTCAGCAACGTCAGCAGTTTGGACGTCCAATTAGTAAATTCCAAGCTATTCAATGGAAGATAGCTAATATGGCTACAGAAATTGAAGCAGCGCGTTTGCTTGTTTATCAAGCTGCGTTTTTAGAAGATCAAAATGTTCGGTTTACTAAAGAGGCTTCTATGGCTAAGTTGTTTGCATCAGAGATGGCTATGCGTGCTACAAGAAACGCGATTCAGGTTTTTGGTGGTTATGGTTATACACGAGATTATCCACTTGAAAGATATTTCAGAGATATCAAACTCTGTGAAATAGGCGAAGGAACATCCGAGGTTCAAAGAATGGTTATAGCTAGGCAGTTGGGTTTGTAAATAAAAAAAACAGCATAGTTATTTGTATGGTAAGAACTCTTTACCCAATAATTCCCTACCAATAATCAGTCTCATTATATTCATAGTTCCTTCAGCACCAATTGAATAAGATCTGACACCACGTATACCCATTTCTATAGGATATTCCTTGGTATAACCAGTGGCACCAAGCCAATCTGCTACCTCATTCATAACTTCAAAAGCATGAATAGGTGCACGAAGCTTAGTCATAGCTGCTGCAAGGGCAACATCATGATGGGTAAACTTGTTTTCATTGTACATCTTGTCCATAATCCAAGCAGCCCGGTAGGTCAAAAGTTTAACACTTTCAATATTACAATAATGTTCTGCTAATGGAAACTGTATCCCTTCAAAACTTCCTAATGGCCGTCCAAATGCTTTACGTATTTTTATATGCTCAATTCCAAGTTCTAACGCTGCTTCTGATGCTCCTACACATGTAGCTCCAATAAGAGTGCGTGCAGCTGAGAATCCTTCCATTGCATAATAAAAACCTTTATTTTGTTCACCAATTAAATATTGCTCTGGTAGTTTTACATTCTTCATTGAAAAACCACCTGTGGATATTCCCATACGCCCCATGTCCTCAAGAAGAGTAGTTACTATACCTGGGTTATCTTTTAATGGAACAGAAAAAAATGAAAATCCTTTATGGCCTTTAGCCGGATCGGTTCTTGCAAGGGTTAGATGAATTCCTCCCTTTTTACTGGATTCAGCAACACCGCTGATAAACATTTTTTCTCCATTTATAATCCATTGATTTTCTTTTTTTACTGCTTTTGTTTTGGCAGCTCCAACTATATCAGAGCCTCCTTCTGGCTCTGTTACAGCTATACCACAAAAAGCTTTTCCTGAGGTTACTAATGGTAGATATTCCTTCTTAGCTTCTGGGGCTCCATATCGATTAAAAATAAATCCCCAAGCGGCTTCAACCAGGTATAAAACTGGAATTGCAAGACTAATGTCTGCCCGCCCTAGTTCTTCAGCTGCGATACTTGCCATTGTCCAATCTACACCAGCTCCTCCATATTCTTGTGATACAGTTGGAGCTAGTAATCCAAGATTAGCCATGTCTCTAATGATTTCATCAGGTATTTTTTTATTAGTGTCAATCTCACGGATTCTTGGTTTAATTTTTTTCTGAGCAAAATCTCT
>JAUWGL010000159.1 GCA_030606465.1 Thermoplasmata archaeon
TTAATAACACTCACTCGATTATTTAATCCCATTTCCTTTATTTTTCTTTGGAGCGAATTCAATGATGTTGCATCAATATCTATCCCAATAACATGTCCATCAGATATTTTTGCTAATTCTATTGTTGGAACTCCGCTTCCACATCCAACATCTAAAATGTGAGGATTCTTACATTTAGGGAGTATTTTAAATGCCTTTCTTGTGTATTTATTCAAATTCTCTCGTATGTGGTCTTTTTCAATTCTATACAAATTCAGATTTGACATTTGATTTCAATCTCCTTCTTTATAAATCTGGTAGTCTGATGTATTTGTAGGTATAATGGTAGAAACCTCAAAATATCTTTGGTAGTTTAGTTATAAAAAAGGTATTAATGTTCTACCCTAAAATATCATTGGCAAATGTATCAGGCTTATCCTCGTAACCGCCATCTAACGGACCTTTATAACCTGTTACCTTAATCATTTAAATCATCAAATCAGACTTTACTCTCTAGATTTTAGTAACGGGGCTATTTCTATGCCGTTCTTAGATGAAATATTCATTGCAAATTTTGTTCTACTATGTGCTGTACCTCGCATTTTGATAACTTGCAACGTCCGTATCAGATCTCCCTTCCTCTCGATGTCTCCCAAAAGCACTATACCATCAGCGATGAACTCTTCAACACCATATTGAGAATATTGAAAGACCCTGGGTGGTACTTCTGATGTGAAAATAGCTGTACAATCCATGGCTGTAAGTAATGATCCTAATCTAAAAATGAAATCCCTGATCATTTCCTTGGTTTGTAACCTGTAACATAACGCAGTTATCGAGTCTATAACCAATCGTTTTATATTCAATTCATCAACTATATCGTGCAATACATCCAGTAGAGCGCTAGCTTCTTCCAGCGTGTATTTCCCTACGTCTAAGCCTAGTCGTTCGTTTATAATTCTTAGATCTATAAGATTAACCATTCCTGACTCGATTAATCTTTTATCATAAAAACTGAAACTTTCCATGTTTTTTGTTAATTTAAACAAAGGCTCAGTTAATGTAAAAAATATACCTCTCTCGCCTTGCTTAGCACCATTTGCCAAAAACTGCATGCATAAGATGGTTTTACCTGAACCGCCACTTCCAGCTAGGAGAACAGCACTACCTAACGGGATACCGCCACCTAACCCGTTATCAATTCCTTCTATTCCTGTCTTACATGGCTCATTTTCTGTTGCAACTCTCCCTGCCACCACATCCATATCATATCCCATATTACATCCTCACCATTGCAATCAAACTGATTTTTCATTTCTCCAATATTTATCATTAACCAGTGTTTTTCGTCTCATAACTTTTGTTATTTGTAGAATTCAGTGAAGGAGCCCCCGTGACTTAAGCTCTTTTGATAGTTTCTCTGCCGCTTTTGATACATCCTCAACATTCTTTGCTCCTGTGCACACTATTTTCCCAGAGCTAAAGAGCAACATAGCTACCTTTGGTTCCTTTATCCTATAAACCATCCCCGGGAACTGTTCAGGCTCGTATTCTATATTCTGTAAACCTAAACCCATAGCTGTTTCAGTAAGATTAAGTTCTCCACCTAGGTCACCAACAGCCACTACGTTCTGAACAACCACCTTAAGATTTTTATATACGTCTACACCTAGTTTTCTTAGCCTATCTGCTATGATGTCAATGGTCTTATGTACATCTTCGATGCTTTTTGCTCCTGTGCAGTTGGCTTTCCCGCTTTTAAAAAGGAGTGTAGCGGTCTTCGGGTTGCTTAATTTATAAACCAATCCTGGGAATTGTTCTGGTTCATATTCTGTCCCTTCCACTGATTGTATTATCATGTCTAGGTCTAACTTATCTGCAAAGGCTGTAGATGCTACAATGTTTTCTACTTTTGTTTCTATCATATTGTATCACTTCCTAACGAACATTGTTTATATTTTGTAGAGTAAAATGAATGAACATGTAATTAACTACTATAATATGCTATTTTCGCCTTGGAATTAAAGAACTTTTATCAGAATAAACTGGTATTATCAAATAAATGTGGGAGCATTTAACCATTAGCGAGTATTCCCGACGGGAGCACTTATCATCTATTCTTTAGAAAACCATGTTTCTATTTTTATAAAACAATGTGACAACTAGGCATATAACTGCTATGATTCCTAGATAGAATCCAACTCCCGGTCCCCAACTGCAGGGTAAAATCTTGCTTTCTGCAACCCCTGGAGGTGTTATTTCAAGATCACCGTTACCAGCAAAACTACCAACACTAGCTTCTGTTAGCTGTGACATGGCATAAAAGAAAATAGAAACTGAAGCGATTACCAATACAATACTAAGAATCGATAAAATAATAGTTGTTTTTCGTAACCTTTTTTTTGTAAATATACTAATAAAAACAAGTAAAC
>JAUWGL010000158.1 GCA_030606465.1 Thermoplasmata archaeon
AAATGGCTAAGCTGGGATGGGTTCAACAGGGTCCGACTAAGGGGAAATGGTTTTATCGTCCTCAGGCTACTGCGATTTTAAAAACAATGGAAGAAATTGCCATAAAAGAAGTGTTAAAACCTCTTGGTTTCCAAGAAATAATTGAGTCACACATTGTTCCATTTGACATCTGGCTTAAAACTGGTCATATGGAAGGTATGCCTGGTGAGTTTTATTATGTTGCAGAACCTGTGACAAGAGATGCTGAAAAATGGGAACGTTTTGTTGATCTTACAAAGATTACAAAAGAAATACATGTGGATGAGTTAAAAAAGAATATTGGTGCCCCAAATGCAGGGATTTGTTATGCTCAATGCCCTGTGATTTATTGGTCTTTTAAGGGTAAAACTGTTTCTGAGAAGTCTCTTCCTGTACTTGTTTATGATAATACTGCTGTGTCTGGGCGTTATGAATCTGGTGGCCGTCATGGTATAGAGCGTGTTGATGAGTTTCATCGTATCGAACCTGTTTATATTGGTACCCGTGAGCAACTTCTAAGTCTTCGTGAAAAATTTTTAGAGAGATATGAACATGTTTTCAACAAAATCTTAGATTTAGAATGGCGTATGGCATGGGTTACCCCATGGTATATGCAACAAGCTGGAAAAGTTGGAGACACGGGTACGCAGGATACTGGCACAATTGATTTTGAGGCATATATGCCATATCGTGGTGATCGTAAGAAGTCAGAGTGGCTTGAATTCCAGAATCTTAGCATTCTTGGAGATAAATATGTTAAAGCATTTAACATAAAAGCACAAAAAAGCGAGCTTTGGAGCGGATGCTCGGGTATCGGATTGGAACGATGGGCTGCAGCATTCCTCGCTCAGAAAGGTCTTGATCCAGATAAATGGCCAGCCGGTTTTAAGAAGTATTTAAAAGAACTGCCTGATGGCATTGAATTCCTATGAGAATATGAGTAGAAAAAATTTGTTAGAATATAAGAAGAAATATCAAGCATTTCGACATCACGCTTGGGCAGGTTTAGGTTTTTTATCAGTTGCTCTAGCAGTTAGGCTTATTCTTCTGGAATCTTCTGAGATATTAACACCGATTATTTTTATACTTATGTTATACATTTTGATTGCATTGCTTTTTACTTACAAATATCGTACAGGTTTATCTGCACCAGATGAAACCATAAAAATTCAACCTTCAGATGAAATTGAAAAAGAAAAAATAAAAGCAGAAACTGAAAAAAAGCATTTGAAACTAGAGAAGAAAAAAGCAAAAGCTGAAGCAAAAAAAGAAAAAAAGGCAAAAAAATAAAACAGTAATTCGGAAGGTAGCTATAAAAGAGGCAGAAATTGTGCAATTTGAAGACGAGTGGTAAACACGTTTTCCTTATGATATTAATCGTAATTTTGTAGAAACGGTCAATAAAATCTTACAT
Organism: Thermoplasmata archaeon; assembly: GCA_030606465.1. Classification (GTDB taxonomy): domain Archaea; phylum Thermoplasmatota; class E2; order DHVEG-1; family DHVEG-1; genus JAUWGL01. The sequence continues at coordinate 1,433 of JAUWGL010000158.1, forward strand.
TCCGAAGTACTATAAAATGAGAAAAACCTTTAAATAAGAACTCTATCCCGGCTGCGATGGCAAAACGAAGAAAAGAGAAAGATGAAGAGGAAGAAAAACCTTTTAAACTCCCTAAATTCGATGAAGAAAAATTCCTTAAACGCGAGAGAAGGAATATCAAAACCACGTTTCTTTCATTCATATTTGGTGTTATTGTAGCTGTTATCTCTTTTGGTTTCTGGATTTTACTCAGCGGAAATAGTGTGAGATGGTATCTTGTCTTTTTATTTGGTATTTTCACAGGTTCTTGGCTGAAATATCTTTTCATACGGCTTAACATTGATCTTACAGATTTCACTAAGAAAAACTGGTTTGCATCCTTTATGATTTACTTTTTTACATGGTTAGTCGTGTTGGTGGTTATTATTAATCCACCGTTTTATGATGAGGAAGAACCACTTGTTACTTTAGTTGTCCTCCCGGAGATGCAGGAGCCTGGTGGAACTGTTGAAATATTAGCAAAAATCACTGATAATACAGGTGTAGAAAAACAAGATATTACTTTTACTTTAGATGGTAAAAATATCCCCTCTAAAGATTTTGATTTCATTGATAATGTTTTTAGATATACTTATAGTCCTCCAACAGATTTTTCTGGGGATGAAACTCATAATTTTGAGATAACTGTTAAGGATGATAGTGGACATACAACTGTAAGAGAAGGTTCTTTTACATTTAGTAACGATGCTATTTATCTTGGAACTCCGTCCCCTGGTGATCTATTAAGAGCTGAAACACCTATTAGTTTTGTGGTAAAACCAGATGTGTGGAGGGTTTATTACAGGGTAGATGATAGTAAAGAAATTAATACAACAAAAGATCCAACCGACATCAAAAATTATGTTACAAAACCTAAAATGAAAGGTTGGACTGGTGGAAAAGAAAATGTTACAGTTAAAGTTTCAGCAGAGGTTATTCATAATTTTCAAAATCATTTTCTAAAAGATGACGAGGGTAATCTAATTTTAGATAACCAGGATAGAAAGATCCCATACTGGTTTGCTAATTATATAAATGATACCAGTACGTATTCTTTTGATATAGCAAATGAGTCATCTATTGGTAAAACAGAATCAGAGGCGATATCTCATCCAAAAGCC
>JAUWGL010000156.1 GCA_030606465.1 Thermoplasmata archaeon
CTAGTTGGTTATGACGTCGCCTTGACATGGCGGAGGTCTTGAGTTCAAATCTCAACGAGCCCATCTTTTTACTGTACTGGGTTCAGGATAAATCTTATAAATAGGAAGCATATACGCTAACAAACTTTAAGAAAAGTTGTATATATGAAAAAACCTATATGACAAAGTTGAATTTGTCCTAAAAGGAGGTAAAAAGTATGGCAGATAAACCACATTTGAACTTAGTAATTATTGGTCATGTCGATCATGGGAAATCCACGCTAGTTGGAAGAATTTTGCTTGAAACTGGGCAGTTCCCAAAACACATGGTCGAAAAATATAAAGAAGAAGCCAAAGCAAAAGGAAAAGAAAGTTTTGCTCTTGCTTGGATTTTTGATAATCTAAAAGAAGAGCGAGAAAGAGGAGTTACAATTGATGTTGCTCATAAAAGATTTGATACAGATAAATATTATTTTACAATCATTGATGCTCCAGGTCACAGAGATTTTGTTAAAAACATGATCACTGGAACATCTCAGGCTGATGCTGCAATCCTTGTTGTTGCAGCTCCAGATGGTGTGATGGCTCAGACAAAAGAACATATGTTCCTAGCTCGTACACTTGGTGTTAAACAGATGGTTGTTGCTATTAACAAAATGGATGATACTAAACCACCATATGATAAAGCAAGATACGAAGCTGTCAAAGCTGATGTTGACAAACTTGCAAAAAGTGTTGGTTACAAAGATGATCAACTTCAATTTGTTCCAGTTTCTGCATTTGTGGGTGATAACTCAGCAAAAGACAAAGGTAAAATTGACTGGTGGAGTGGAGATACTGTATTACAAGCTATTGACAAGTTTACTGTTCCGGAGAAACCAACTGATCTACCACTCAGATGGCCGATTCAGGATGTCTACACTATAAAAGGTGTTGGTACTGTTCCTGTTGGAAAAGTAGAAACAGGTATCATGAAACCGGGTCAACAGCTAATCTTTAAACCAAGTATGAAACCTGGTGGTGCCATTGGTGAAGCAAAAACTATCGAAATGCATCATGAACAAATAAGTCAGGCGATACCTGGTGACAATGTTGGTGTTAACATGAGAGGTGTATCTAAAAACGAAATCCGCAGAGGAGATGTTGCTGGTCCACCAAATGATCCGCCAACAGTTGCTAAATCATTTATTGCTCAGATCATGGTGTTAAACCATCCATCTGTAATCACTAAAGGATACACACCAGTATTCCATTGTTACACTGCACAGGTTGCATGTAGATTTGAGGAAATTCAAAAGAAACTTGATCCAAAAACAGGTCAGGTAAAAGAAGAAAAACCTGATTTCATAAAAACTGGTGATGCGGCAATTGTCAAGATTATTCCAACACGTCCAATGGTAATTGAACCCTCAAAGAAAATACCACAGCTAGGAAGATTTGCCATTCGTGACATGGGACAAACAGTAGCAGCTGGTATTTGTTTGGAAGTAGAGGAAGCTAAATAGGCTTCTCCTTTCCTTTTTCTTTTCATTTTTTTGATTTAAATATGTAAAGATATGTTTTGGAGCACTATGGAATGGCGCAAAAAGCAAGAATCTCATTGGTAAGCACTGATGCTAAAAAACTTGATGAAGTTTGTAATCAAATTAAAATGATAGCTGAACGAACAGGTGTAGCTCTTAGTGGACCTATTCCATTGCCGACGAAGCATCTGAAGGTTCCCTGTAGGAAGTCTCCTGATGGGGAGGGTACTGAAACCTGGGATCGTTGGGAGATGAGGATCCATAAACGTCTCATTGACCTTGATGCCAGTGACCGTGCACTTCGTCAGCTTATGAGAATTCAGGTTCCTGATGGGGTTAATATAGAAATTGTTTTAAGATCATAAAATTAAAAACCTTTTTTTATCTTGTTTTACTTACACATTTTGATTTCTATATTATGCTGAGGTAGCAAAGTCCGGTCTAACGCGCCGGCCTTGAGAGCCGGTTCTCCATCTGGGGATCGGGAGTTCGAATCTCCCCCTCAGCGCTGAATATTTTTTTTAAGTAAAATACTTTTATTTCTGTAAAATTATTTCCATTTGAAAAATTACATAGTTCCAAAAAACTTTTTTGCATCATCTTTTTATTTTACGGCTGGGAATACTGCGTGGACTGAAACGTTAGTGTAAGGCCCGCAGATGAAAAGCCGTTCTCTTTTTTACTAGCTAAATGTTCTATTTTTCTGTCGCATGCGGCAAGCCGCATAGAGCTTGCCCCATAAAGGTGCGACAGGAGAAAATATCATTATGAAAGATGTAAGTAGCGGGAGCTCTAAAAAGATTTCGGGTGACACCCGAAATAATTGGGTAACGATGCTGTTTATTACCAAAAAGAGATACAGATGTTTTAGAAAACAATCTCATATTGAGACATGTCAAGAAAGGTTTAAAGAACTGGGATCTCTAGGTTTTGAATTTGGAGAGTTTGGTTTCGCTGGTAACCATGTACATTTCCAGGTTAACATCCCAAAGAAGTATTCTATCGAAGATACAGAGATTATTTTGAAATCAGAGACCTCTAAAAGGATGTTTATACGACACCCTGGTTTTCGTAAACGTTACCCAAAAGGTGCATTTTGGAGTGGTTATGAACATTATCAGTCTACCGGTCTAAGAAATTTAGAGGAATCAACGAATTATCTACGTCGACAAAAAGAACATCATAAAATAAGAATTATTGACG
>JAUWGL010000167.1 GCA_030606465.1 Thermoplasmata archaeon
ACTCGGATTTGGAATGTGTCACTTGATGTCCATGTATGACTTGCAGTTGCTGTTTGCCCTGAGTTTTTCAGCGCGGTCCATTCTGAATAACTCCCATCATCCCAGTCGAATAAATAAGATATCTGGTCGCCATCAGGATCAGTAGTGGATGCAGAATATGTATATGATGTGCCTGTACTTCCAGATACTGGGCCATCTGGTGCATCAGGTTTAACTGGTGGAAGTGATTCTTCAGCAATAGCTAATGTAGGATCACCAAATGGTTGCCATTCTTCAACTGTTTTATAATCCCCACAATCCATACTGCCATGTATATAATTGCTGATAGCTTTGGTCCACATTTCTCCAAATGTAATGGCACCGTGATCTTTGTATGCTTTAAACAGCTCTAGCTGCATTTTTCCACCTAAAGCTTTTATGCAATATGATGTGGTATATCCCCATGAGAGTGCTGCAGGGCCAAATGATCCTATACCTCCACCATTCGGATTGGAAAGATAACTCCAAGAAAATGTGTTATCACTTGCGCTAAACTTACTTGGGCTGCATGCTCCTGTGACAACAATTGGTAGCATGTCACCATTTGTTAATTTCATGATATCTGAGCTATAGTATCTGCGGGTTGGTGTTGGAAGAGTCTGTTTATCTCCATTATGTGGATATGTTGTCCAAACAGTGGGTGCTCCATGTCCTGACCAGTCAACAAAACCACAGCCACTGTTGATGCCATTGTTGATATTTGTCATACCTGTGGGTGATATCCCGCTCAATCTTTTGTTGGAATCCCATATTTTATCAGGGATAAAACCATCCATAATATCAATTACAGCTTGGTTTACATATTCTCCTTCATCTATATCCTCATCATCATTAGGACTTGTATCTCCACCAATTACAACAATTTTAGTAAACCAATTCTGCGTATATGCTGGATTAACTTCATCTTCATAAGAGATAATCTTATTAACACATGTTGTTACCTCGTTACCACTAGTACATGCAAGACGGCTGAGATATACATCTGGATAAAGATCTACATCATCATTTAGATGAGAGCTGCCCCAATCGTATTCTCCAAAAACATCATTATCATTGGTATCCCAGCTAGAAAAAACTCCTCCATCACCATAGATATCTGCATAATACAAATCACTGACAAAAACCTCGTCATCGCCATCACCGTAATCAACATAAACATGTGTCTCTCTAGTTGGAAAATCATCAAACCCTCCTACTAAAAGAACATATTGTGTATTCCAGTTCTCAATAGCATTTTTAATAAAATATTTGATTTTTTCAGGGTTATCTCGCCCTGTTACAGGGAAGTAACTACCACCATAAATATCATTAAGTGTGACAAGTTTAGTAGAAATACCTCTACCCTCTTTATGGCTAACTAAACTATTTAACTCACCGGTGAATTCAGATGGTGTTAAAACAATAAAATCATATTCATCATCAAATGTCATAATAGATGGTTCTGGTTCTTTGTAATTTATTTCTATTTCAACTTTTTCAGCCCAGTCTATTGAGTTATCTTCTGGATAATATTGTACTGGGAAGACTTGGACTTTTACAATAATGTTCCTTTGTTTTCCATTGATTCCACATCCAATGCTATAATCATACCAGGTATTAACCGTAAGTGGATTTTCACTTTTCTGCGTATTTTTATTCACAATTGTTTGATCAGTAAGAATAGGTTCAGGTGCAATTATTATCTCTTTGTTTAGTTCTTGTTTATGTATGTCCTCTGGAGTACATCTAATACTTAAGATTTCAGTTCCAAATGGAAATGTAAATGTTTCTACTCTGGTTGGAACAATATAATGATCTTTTTTTACTAATTGTGAATCTGCTCCTTCTAGTTCTAAAGTAACATATTCATCTTTTTCTTGTATTGAAAGGTTAGAAAACGACAATATTGCTTTTTTTTGTTCGGATTCTTCACTTGATACAGTAACAGCTCCCAGCCCACTTAG
>JAUWGL010000114.1 GCA_030606465.1 Thermoplasmata archaeon
ACTGCTATACTAGCTCCAATAAACAACACAATTATGGCTAAAACCAAACCTTTTCTAAATAATCCTTCTTTCATGTTTTCTACCTCCCTAATTATAAAATTAGTAGGACTATAATATAATAACGTGATTTAAATATATCCATAACAATTGTTAACTACAACAACTGTTACAAAAATGTTAGGGTTTTAAACTAATTTTATTTCCAAAATATAAAAAGAAAAAAGAAAGAAGATAGGTTGGGTTTTTAGAGTTTAAGTAGTCGTTGTAGTAGCTGATATATTAACGGATGATTCTGCAGGAACTGTAGGAACAATGGATTGTTTAATGGTTTGTTTTTCGGCATGCTAACACTTAGTGGTTCTGACCAGTCACTTTCTTCAAAACCTGGTATGTCCCTGGCTTTTACTTTGATTTGATATGTTCCTTTTGTCGTCCATGTGTGTAAGGCTGTTGCTGTCTGCCCTGAATCTATGGGATCTGTCCAGGTGCTAGTAGTACCGTCTCCCCAGTCAAACAAGTAGGATATTGTGTTTCCATCTGGATCAGTAGTAGATGCAGTATAGGTATGTTCTACGTTGATTTTACCAGATGTTGGACCACTAGGCGGGTTGGGTTTATTAGGTGGAGTATTTTCACCTCCATTTTTAACATGCACAACTATGGTATCTTTCCCCTGATTCCCACTAGCATCTATAACTAAAGCTCTAATGAAATAAACCCCATCTGAAACGGTGGTTGTATCCCATGTGCCAGTCCAGCCTCCAGATGGATTAGTATCTGTTGCTATCGTTGTCCAGCCATCATCAAGCGATAACTGATTGTGCGTCTCATTTTCAGAAACTGTAACCATTAATCCAGGATGACACCATATTCCACCGGGATGAATAAAACTACCATTCGTACGCATCCGAACTGTCATATTGTATCCGCATGCAACATTCATAAAGGTAACATTATGATATGCACCTTTGTTGTCGTTTCCAGGAGTATTACTTACCTTTGTACCAACCACGATGTGACCACCTGCCCGCTCATATTTACCGGTCGTAGCATTTTTCTCATACCAGATAAAACCCCAGAGGACATCTTCATTTTTTGCCTCAAGCTCTTCCTTGTATTTTGCAAAATCCATATCTCCTCTACCAACAGGCTCTCCTGTGGTGTTGTTATAAGAAGAAACTCCGCCAATGGTATGAACCACAAGCTTATTTGGCTGAGCAGGTCCAACACCATGCTCATTAAGGTATTCGGTGATCCCTTGAGCAATATTAGAACCAGACGTACCCTTTTTGCCAATGTTCATTTTCTGTGCCAATGACTCCACAAGTTCAGCATCAGTCATCCACTTTCCAGTCGTCATATTTTTCATAATGTTACTATATTTTCCATTTTCTCCAGTATCATTCCAAAATTTAAGGCAGCTTGCTGCAGAAGTAGGTGCACAGCTAACACCACTTAAATTTTTCCCGTTGATATTGCGACAGTAATTAAATTGACATAGATTTGTGATATTTTCTGCTCTTGAAAATTCTGGAGCTCCTCGTCTACGCTGAAATTCAACTCGTTGAACGTCTTCACCAGCTGTTGTTAATCTCAACGTAATGCTATCCTGAACTACTTCATCATATTCCGGCTCACTAATTGATGGAGCTGCTGTCTCTTTTACATATACTCGGGCAATGCTTTCGCCCCATACTTCCATAGGAGTCCACATTGTAACCGCTATATAACACCATCCCTCTACACCATATGTATCCCAATAAACACTCCAACCGTCACCCCAGGGACTGTCACAATCTTCTTCATTTGCTGCAGGGACTTCAGTTCCATCGTAATCATAACCAATTTCAATCCACTCGTCTCCATATGGAGAGTAATAAAAACCTGCGAACATTATTTCAATGCCAGAGGCTTCACCTGCCCAAAGACGAGAGCCGTCATACACTATGTCCCCATCAATAGGTGTCACAAAAAAAGGCTCTGGGATGTCCTCGCCATTAAGACTATTTACAGAAATTATTTCTTCATTTGGATGATTATTTAGGTTAATTCCCATTGCTGGTAAAACAGTTGTAATCAACAGCGTACACACTAAAATACCTATTATTTTCGTTTTCATTTTTTTCTACCTCCCACTAATTATAAAATTAGCGTAATTGTAATATGTTATCCTGTTTTAAATGTATTCATAACAATTGTTAATTACAATTGGTATTTGTATAGTTTAGGAATGGTGTGTTAATATATGGCTTGTTCTTTGGCAGGCTAACTTGCGATATTTCCTTACTAGAGTATTCTTGTTTTTGATTTTTATAAGATTTTAACTACAATAATAATTAAGTATATCTAGTTTATTTGTTATCTGGTAGAATATGAAAAAAAATAATTCTATAAACAAATCTCATAGTAGAGCAATAGAGGATTTTACTAAAAAAGCAAAAAATTTACTAAAAGACAATTTAGTTGATATTTTGATTTATGGAAGTGTTTCTCGTGGAGAAGCAAAAACTGATTCAGATATCGATATTATTGTGATAGTAAAGAAAAATGTGTTTAAAAATCAGATGAAACTTGCGGCAATGGCATTTGATATATTAATGGAAACAGGGGAATATATCTCTGTTCAAACTATGAAATCAAAAGACCTTAAACGAGATACCATTTTTTTGCATAATGTGAGAGGAGAAGCCATCCATGCCATATAAAGAGTATCTTGATCAGGCGGAAGAAGAATTTAATGCAGCAAATCTCCTCTTCGGTAAAGGATTTTATAGAGAAGCAATATCAAGAGCTTATTATTCCATGTTTCACGCTGCTCAGGCACTTCTTGTTATCAAGAAAATCTATCCTAAAAGTCACAAAGGAGTCATACAGAAGTTTGGGGAAGAATTTGTTAAACCTGGGTTGCTGGAAAAAAGAATGGGTCACATTTTATCTCAGGCGGAATCAATGAGATTAAAAGCTGATTACGACGTTGGAGTTAAAATAGATAAAGGTGAATGTGAAGAGATCCTTGAGAATTGTGAATTATTCATTTCACAAATAAAAGAAACAATAAAAGCGTTATAATATAGTCATGCTCCAATGATTTTAGTCTTTGGCTATGGCATTAGCCTCTAAGCCCATGTACAGTTAAAAGAAAAAAAGAAGAGAAGTTTTGAACTATATTTTATAGTTTTTAGAGTCGTAGGAATCGTTGAAGTAACAGATGGAGTATTGGATGGTTTTCTAGGAATCTTAGGAATATTGTGTTTATTGCTTTGTTCTTAGGCATGCTAACACTGAGTGGGTCTGACCATCCACTTTGTGCTCCGTTGATATCTTCGGCCATTACCATTATATTATATGTTCCCTGTGATGACCATGAATGAGATGTACTAACTGTTGCTCCAGATGCATAGTAGCTTCCACCGTTGTCATCCCATTGATCAATGGCACCGTCTCCATTCCAGTCCCAAGCATACTTGACTTTATCGCCATCTTGATCAGTTGTGGATGAGGAATATGTATATGAAGTGCCTGTTTTCCCTGATGTTGTACCACTAGGTTTACTTGGTTTGTTTGGTGGTTGATTTCCACCATCATCAGATAACTTTGCAACAAAAACATCATTATTATCTCTTTCGCTTTGGCATGTTAGAATGTATGGGCCAAAATTTGCAATACCCTCGAAAGATCCAGTTATGTATGTATTCCCATTTCCATCTACCGAAACACCATTTCCGAAATCATAATCTGTTCCGCCTGCACGTTTCGCCCACATGATAGTGCCGTCGGGATTGTAGTGGACCACGAAAATAT
>JAUWGL010000148.1 GCA_030606465.1 Thermoplasmata archaeon
AATCCGAGGCCAATTAAATTTTGTAAAATATTTTGTCTTATTAAGATTAAAAGTATTGGTCATAGAAAGCGTATAACCTGTTCTACCATGAAAAGCCTCTTTAAAATGTATAACCTGCGTACCAAGCTTTTCACTTTTATCCTGCTCAATGTTTTTACGTATTTTCCAATCAAAAGCTGTTTTAAGACCATTTTCAACAGCAAGCGCACCACCACTTACAAAAAAAAGATGTTTGAAATAACTTGGAACAGCATGTTTTGCGAAACTGTCAACAAATTCAGCCATCTCAGCTGTATAAATATCTGAATTTGCAGGTTTATTTACTGCGATCTCTCCAATTTTTTTGATAAATTCAGATGTTGTAAGCTTAGGATGATTACATCCAAGAGGAGCAGAAGCAAAAAACGAGAAACAATCAAGCACATGTCTATTATTTTTAGAATCATAAATCTGGCAACCTTTACTTTTTCTTAAATCCAAAACAAGATCGAAACCATCAGTCAACATGTATTTACCAAGTGTTTTATGGACCTCTGCTGGTTTAATCGCCATGCTGTTTATTCCCCTTTAAAACATGATTGTTTACTTGTTAGAGCGGTATCCTTCGTCCTTATAAAATGATATCGGTAGCTTTATTAAATAATCCAAAAAAGGTAGAATTAGAGAGAGGGAGAAGAAGAGGGAGGAATGAAAGAGTGTAAGATGGGATGCTTTTCCCTCTCTCAACTGAAACATGTTAGGATGGTTTTTACATAAGTTCTACACTGTTGATTTCACTAAGATCATCCAGACTGTTCATCTTGACCAGGTTATTTGAAATCGTATAGAGAACATCTTCTATGTAGAGTGCTCTTTTTATAGAGTTGCTGTTATCATATCTATAGTAGTAAATTTCATCATTATTTTCATCTTCATTAGTTTGTAGATCATGTGTTACATTGCCTTTTAGTTGTATACCGTTCTGAACTGATATGTCAAACACATAAGCAGATTGTTTATAGTAAGATCCTATTGGTATCACTAGCAGATTTTTTTCTTTGTCAAATAAAAACGCTTTATGTTCATCTAATGCAATTGATTGAGCACGCCACCAGTTATTATCATTGTTTTCTATTTCAAGTTTTGAAAGCTCAACTGGGCTGCTTACATTACTTACATCGTACAAAGAGACCTTGATTTTTGTACCGTTTCTACCTATTCCAATGACATGTGTTTCATCATATGGATGTAAATAAGTAGAGAAACCCGGGATCTTTAACTCACCAAGAACTGTTGGATTAGTTGGATCACTAAGATCTATTACAAAGAATGGATCTATCTGCCTGAATGTGACAAGGTAGCATTTGTCTCCAAGGAAGCGTGTTGCATAAATCCGTTCTCTAGGAGCAAGGCCTTCAACACTGCCAACAACCTCTAAATCCATGTTAAGGACATATATGTTGTTCTGTGTTTCAACATTGGAAATGAAATTACTAATTCTCCAACCTTCCATAGTCGTAGAAATCCGTAAATAGCCATTATGCTCATTCATGGAGAACTGATTGCTGGCACCACCTGGCACAGTCCCTTGTGCTTCATACTGTATTTCACCATCTTTAATACTTATCCTGTGTATAATAGTTCTATCTATCCGACTAATGATTTCTTTGGATATATTCTCCTTTAGCTCTTTATCCATAGAATTAGTATAGTTTTGAAGTATCCATTCTGTAACTGTCTTTTTTTGATACTCAGTAATACTAAGGGCATTAACAAGTTCGATTTCTGCCTTGATTGACTCAGGTAAAATTGGTGTTAATACCTCTTCAACAATCTTTCTTAACATATTATAATCATAGGATCTTGTTGAATAAGTGATATATATGTTATCTCTTGAAACATATAAAATTTGACTATTACCTAAGAGGAATATTTTAGCAGTTACCTCCTCTTCGTCGTCATGGATATTAATTGAAACTATGTTTGTTAAAGACTGGCTTTCCTCTGATGTATTTACATAAAAAATATCTGATAAAGATATCCCTTGCAATTCTTTATTAACCATTATAGCTGGGACAATTGTTTGATTATCATCTAGATAAACAAGATCATAAGAATACTGATTTGTTATAAGATAAACAAAATCCTCGATCAACCTTGCACCAGAAAAACGACCTGGGACAACAACATCTTTTACAAGTTCGGGACTTTGCATGTCTTCTAATTCAAAAACTTTAATATGTGTATCTGGAGAGCGATACCATCGAGGAGGAGGAACAATCTCAACAGATGTTTCATTTAATTCAGCTTCTAAGGCAACATAAGTTCTGTAGATAGGGTAATTATAATCCTCAGCAAAAATAACTAATCTACTGCCACTTACAAAAATATTCTTGATAGTTAGAGAATCATTAACACTTACTTCACATTCAATTTCTGCATCTTCTGCTGGTGTCGCCTTAACAATAATTACTTTGTTACCAGATACAATATATAAATATTTACCATCTGTTTTCACAATATCTGGCTCATCAACACCGGTAACCTGAACATTAGTTTGAGAATAATCAATAAGATCGCCACCATCCATATCAATAGAGACAGCTGAAGACATCAGATTTTCTTCTGCAAAAACAGATCTTGGAGCACTACCCCACATCATAGAACTACTCCACCCCGATCTAAGATTAACTCTAGAATTACTTCTTAGAAGATCAGTAAAATTACTATAAGACTTGAAATTATTCAAATTATGATATAATGTAATACCATTCGAATCATCAGTTATCAATGGAATGCCAAAAAAAGATGAAAAATCATCTGTATCACCAATTACAGCTGGTTGTATGTTCACGGCATAAACAAAACTCACAATTACTATTACACTAGAAAGCATCATTCCGCTTAATTTCAAACTTTTTCTTCTCATATTATCACATCAATTTAACTTATATCTAGAACTATGTCCATC
>JAUWGL010000022.1 GCA_030606465.1 Thermoplasmata archaeon
ATTGTATCAGGAGATCATATAGCTGATTTCGGGCAGCCATAAAATTACCAGCTAATGCAGAGTTAATCAGATTTTTAACATCTTCAGGTTTTGCTATAGCACTTGTTTCATATAAAATCTCAGCTGTAATCTTTTTACCAACAGATGCTCCCACCTGCAAAATATTTATTGCCTTTCTAAGATCACCCCGTGCTATAAAAATAAGTGTTTCCAATCCATCTGAGGTTACCTCAAGTTTTTCTTTTGATGCTATTTTACGGATAAACTTTTTGACATCATCATTCTTGATAGGGTTAAATCTGAATACTGTACACCTGGATTGTATGGGCTCAATGATTTTAGAAGAGTAGTTAACCGAAAGGATAAACCTGCAGATATGTGAATATTTTTCAATTGTTCTTCTAAGAGCAGATTGTGCATCAGTAGTTAAGGAATCTGCTTCATCGAGAAAAATTATCTTAAAAGCTGTTTTTCCGATAGGAGCGGTACGTGCAAAATTTTTGATTTTTCCTCTAACAACTCCTATTCCTCTTTCATCACTAGCATTCAACTCATTGAGATTCTGCTTCCAATTATCTCCAAAAAGCTCCTTAGACATAGCCAATACTGATGTGGTTTTCCCAGTGCCTGCAGGTCCTGCAAACATCAAATGTGGAACATTTTTTGTTTTCACATAAGCCTTTAACCGTTCAACGATTTCATCTTGACCAACTACATCATCAAGTATTTTTGGCCGGTATTTTTCAATCCATATATCTTCCATAGTAATTCCACACAGGTAATAGGTTCTAATGATTAATGTTTTTTGTCCCTTATCTCTCTTATAATATTAGGAAGTTTTTCTATATTAACCGAAAAACTATGATCATCATGTAAAAACCTAACAGTAGCCTCCTGAGCTTTTGCAAACTCTAAAACCCAGAAGGTAGGAACAACATCATCTTCAGTTCCGGCTAGTATGAAAATATCAGAATTCATCTTCTTTTTGAACAGACTACTATCTTGCATGTCAAAGAGTACACTCTGAGGCATATCTTGTATCTTTGTAATATCAACAGCTGATGGAATAATTGCAGGGTTTAGCAGTATTATTTGTTTAACATTTGAGTTTTCTAAAGCAGTTTTTGCAGTAAGAAAACCACCAAGAGAACTGCCGATAAGAACAACATTTTTGTCACCTTCAATTTCTTTTTTAATTCGCATGAGACAATCAGATATTACCAGATCTTCTGGCTTACAATCACGATATTTTATTGCTTTTGCATTTAGTTTTTCCTTGAAAAGAACGCCTTTTGTGCTATTCGGATCTGATTGGTATCCATGGATATAATATAACATCCTATTTTTTCACCTACTGAACTAATGAGATATAATATCTACATATACTCTACGGTTCCTAGGGCCATCTCCTTCATAAAAAAAGATATGTTGCCATGTACCCAGAACCAGGTTATTATTTTCCACAATAACAGTAACAGATGATCCTAATATACTAGCTTTAATGTGTGCATCACTGTTTCCTTCCATATGATGATAACCACCTGATTCAGGTATGATTCCTTTAAGTGTTTCAATAATATCTCTTTGTACACTGGGATCTGCACCCTCGTTTATTGTAATACCTGCTGTTGTATGAGGAACATAAACTATCACATGACCTTTTTTTAGGTTTCCTTCATCTATTACTCTCTGAACGTCATTTGTGATATCAATCATTTCATTTCTTTTTTTGGTAACAATTTTTAACTCTCTCATTGAAATCAACAAAAAGGTATCGGTTGCTGTATTTAAAAATATCCGAAAGTTTAGGAACTATAACTTATTCGTGGGTGTTTACGTATTAAGACAAAACACTTGGGGCGTATTTATGAAATCAAAAGAAGAAATACTTGAAGAAGTATATAACCTTGCATTTAAATACGAAGCAGAAATAGGAAGCTGCCCGCAATGCGTTCTAGCTGCACTTATGGAAACATTAGATATTGGAGACACAAATACGATAAAAGCAGTTGACGCAATGGCAGGTGGAGCTGCTTTATCAACTGAGGGAACCTGTGGTGCCTTGATTGGTGGGTTAGCTGCAATAAGCTCCATTGTTGGAAGAAGCTATGATAATTTTAAAGCTGGAGAACAAAAAAGACGGGTTTTTCAATATTCAAAAAAACTATATGATAAATTTATCGAAGAATATGGCTCACCAGTTTGCAAAGATGTTCAACAGAAAATTTTCGGTAGGACATTTAAACTTCTGGATCAAAAAGAATATCAAGAATTTGAAAAAGCAGGGGCACATGTGGACAAATGTCCCAGTGTATCTGGAAATACGGCACGATGGGCTGCAGAGATAATACTTGATGACCTTCAAAAATAACATTTTGTCATAAATAATTACAAAATATCAATATTTTTATTTTAATATTATAAGCAAAATTTATAAATATCATTTAGATAATATATTATATTAAGAGGAATTGATTATGAAAAATGAATTTACTATAGGTTTGATCTTCTTTCTACTAGTTTTAATGAGTGTTCAAGGAGCAACAGGATTAACCTTAGAAACTAATGAAAAAACAAGCTCACAAATCGAAAAACAGGATGCTTCAAATTTACCATCATATTTCAGCTGGCGAGATAGAGATGGTGTTGACTATACCACCCCAATAAGAAATCAAGCTCCTTATGCTAGTTGTGAAACCTTTGCTATAACTGCTGCTCTTGAAACCATGGTTCAATCTAAGGTTGGTTATCCTTTTGGATGTGATCTATCTGAGGCACATTTATATTTTTACAGTGGAGGAAACCTGGATTGGGGTTCATATCCTGAAAATGACACAAAATTCCTAGTAGAATACGGCATTCCTGATGAAGCCTGCTGGCCATATCCAAAAGTAAAAAAACAATTCCCGTTAAACACAACCTCTCCTGATTGGCAAGATCGAACAGTAAAAATAAAGGACTGGTGGTATCTACCCGAAGACCCTGTTGCTATCAAACATGCTATTATTAATAATGGTCCTGTTCCAACATATTTTATGTCATATAAGGATTTCGTTTATCATAAGGAGGGAATCTATGAACATAAATGGGGTAAGATTCATGGTCCCCATTATGTAACCATTGTTGGATATAATGATGACCCTGGCTATTGGATCTGTAAGAACAGCTGGGGAACAAATGTTCAAGAAAATGGCTGGTTTAAAATCAAATATGGTGAATGCAGTATTGAGAAAAAATCTTTTTATTTATCTGGTGTTTATGGCCGTTTTCCTATAAACTATGTTGATGATGATAACATCCTGGGTCCATGGAATGGAACAAAACAATATCCATATCGGACTATTCAAGAGGCTATAAATCAATCATATGAAGGATACACAATTTATGTGCTTAATGGAACTTATCATGAAAATCTGATTATTAATAAAACTATTAATTTAGATGGGAAAAATAGAATTACAACAATTATAGATGGAAGTAAGGATGGTCACGTCATTGAGATTTCTGCCCCAAAGGTGAGAATATCTGGGTTTACCATACAAAACAGTGGTAATCTACCATATGATGCAGGAATAAAAACACTATCGTTGAAATCCAATGTAACCATTAGAAATAATATAATTCAAAACAATGATATAGGGATTTTCTTAAATTATGCCTATTCGACAGCATGGAATATCGTTGAAAACAATATAATCCGAAATAATCGTGATGGAATATCAATACATCATGCATATAATAACAAGATCTCAGGAAATACTATTACAAAAAATACTGACGATGGCATTGAAATGGAGGTAACTAAAAAATCAACTATTACTGATAATTTAATCAGTGATAATGGAGGATTTGGTTTATTTTTAAGATCTATATCCAATGAAAACACAATTAATGAAAAAAACATCATAAAAAACAATAGTATAGGAATTAAGCTTGATACTTCTTATATAAATATTATCACAGGAAATAATTTTATAAATAATAAGGTACAAGCTTATTTTGATAACTCGTTATTAAACAGATGGAATAAAAATTATTGGGATGACTGGTCAAAAAGGATTCCTCGATTAATTCATGGAACAATTGGTACTCGTGAAATCCCATGGATAAACATTGATTGGTTACCCTCAAAACAACCTATTTAATCTGTTTCAAACCACCAAACTGGGAGATTATTGCTTTTCTTATTGTTGTTTGGGTTGTAATAGTACTGATCATTGAAAAAAGCCCAATATTCAACTACAGGATAAGGATGTGTTTTAAAATAACTAAATGGAAAACCATTGTTGTTTACAAGTTTTTGGTCATCATCATCATCCCAAAATGGTCCCGATGTTGCCTCAAGTTCAAACCATTCACCATTCTCATAGAGTTGTACCCATGCATGTCCACCGATTTCTCCTGAAAAATTAACTTCTCCAACTACAACTCGTACATTGCTTTTTTGTGTTCCAAGTGCCTCAAGTATCGAAACAAGTGTGTACGCCTGCGACTCACAGTCACTAGCCATACCTGTAACAGGATTATCTGGATCAGTAGGGGTATCTTGGATAAATTGCGAAGGGTACAACCACCATTCTAATCTACCATGTAATGTTTGATCTGATACCCATGTCCATTTAACCGCAGCAGCATATATTTTTTCTGCAGTTGTAAGTCCATTAGAAGTTTGATATGTTTTTACCGCAGAATTATTGGGTGTCACATATTTCTGATAATCAGACATCTGCGATTCGTCAGAAAAGTTTTCTTTTCTTAAAACAAGATCACGATGTTGGATGATTTTTTCCATTTTGAAGGATTTAAGTTCTTGTGTGACCTCACTTCTTAGCAGCTGAATCCGTTGCTGATTTAAAACAACAATATCACTATTTTCATCTTCATCTTTATCTAATGGAGTCAAATTTTCCCAGTATAACACAACATATACTGATGCTATTACAATAACAAGAACACCTGCAATGATTACAATTATTGATCTATAACCTGGTTTCACAAGAAACCGTTAAATAAAAACTAACGTATTAAGGTTATCCTTTTTAATCTATGTTTATCATCAGAAATAAATTTTTGTTTTACACTCTAACAATTGATGAAAACAGTATTTGACCTAGTATAACAGTTATTGAAAAAACAATTATTGATGTTGGCATTGTTTTACCAAGAGAGTACATATATGTAGCTTTATCATCACCCTCATCAATACCATTAGTGAATCTTACCATAAGGAAAATAAGCTGGATGAGATAGATACCTATTACCAAAACAAAGAACTCTGGACGGACATTTTGCACAGAAAATGATGTAGCCACACTTGGAACTGATATATTTGAACCTGAAGCTGTTTCAGTAGGAATTTTTCCGGATATGTCTCCAAGGATACTAGTGATTAGTTTTGTAATGGCAAGAGTGATGCCTCCAATAAGAGGCGCGAAAATTGTAACAGTCGCTCTGAGAGTTGATGTGAGAGAATATAAGGTGTCTTTTATTTTGTTTTCAATTTCTTGTAATCCTTTGAGATGATCTGCTATTCGTATAATAGAAATACTGACTGCTTTCTGACTTTTTTTGATACCCTCTACAAAAAGACGCATAATTGCTTTAATGCGATCTGAATAAACATATCTTAACGATCCAAACTCCTGGTTAAACATAGCATCTCTAAGAGTAGTATGCATCGCTGTTAGATTATAACCCGTTTGACTGAAAATTTTTCCAATTTGTGAGCCTTCCATTGTATGTGCCGTATACATAAAGCTTTCTTCAGGTGATTTATCTTCAGATAGTCTTTTACCCAGGATGTATAAGGCATCGCCGAACTCTCTTTCAATTTGTTTTATGTTATCTCTTACTCTTTTATATGGATAATAAACACTTAAAGTGTAAGAAGTAACAGCTGCTGTAAAACCCCAAATGATAAACAAGGTAACCGGGAAATATGTGTTTAAACCATTAGGATCAATTATGAAATTTAATATGCTATTTGAAGAACCAGAAGGATAAAAAATCGGTAACAACATGAAGAAAATACCTGGTAGAGCTATTAATATGCCTATTATTATTGATATGGTCATTCGTCTTTTTTTATTGATATGTACTATTTCAGGGTGATCATTTGGAATTTTAGGTGGGTTGAAAGTTGCAGGTCGTAAAAGAAGTATCTTACGAGTATAGAAAAAGATGAACAATGGAAGGATGATATCATACATGAAAAAAACCTGGAATATTGTGATCTGCATGCCTACGAGCCCTGCAGCAGGAAGCATTGCTACAAGAGCAAGAGGTATCATGATTCCAATGGAATAAATAACCATGGCTGGCTGATGGAGTTTATTGGCAAACTTGTTCATCGTTTCTTTGGTCCCATCAAGTGCTACGTCTAATGCCCGGTTAAGTGTTAAAATACGTGAGGCTTCCTCACGTTCATGTATAGAGCTTCTTATAAGATGTAATGCTCTTTTGAAATATTCACTCCATTCACCCCAGGTGGTAGCAAAACTTGTCAGTGCATCATCTATACCATGGTAAACTCGTATTTCCATATCCCATAACATCTTACGTAGATCACCTGCAAGAGATGTTGAGGATTCTGAAGCAGCAAACTTAACACTGTTTTCAAGATTTGGCACGAGTTTAAGATACATGACAAGGTAGCTAAGAATCTCAGGGATGTCGCCAAGTGAATGAATTTTGATATAACGCGCATAAGTTTTTGGGTAATTTGCGAGAAGGTTCATGACGATAACTGGGAAAAAAAATGTAACAGATCCCATAAGTAAAACTGTTAATAGATCAATGTTTCCAATGTTTGATCCATATGAGAAGATTATACAGAGATCAAATATGAAAAAAGCTAAAAACGAGAGAAATGCCCCTGTGTATGAGAGCAGTAGTATGCCATATGGTTCAACATCAAGACCCGTGAAATTAAGATTGTTTATGTATTCAGGTGGAAAAAACTTTTTTAATTTTTTTTTGGTTTTTTCGTTGTCTTTGAGCATCCATGAAAAATATTGTTTTGCGAATTTTGTTGCTCTTTCAAACCAATGATTTTCTTTGTTCATTTCATTCTCTCAACATAGTTTTTAAACCAATCCTTCCATCTTCTTCTGACTTTGTTATAATCTACTTGTTCATCCTGAATTTTACTTTGTTCGATGAACATCCAGAAAGCATTGTTGGCATCTCTGTTTGCTGGTGCTTCTAGAAGCTCTGGTTTTTCTTTGCTGTGTTCCACTATGGTTTTTTTGATTTCTGCTCTTAATCTGATGTTTTGAAGCGCTTTTTCTACTGTTATCCCCCATTTTTTAGCGATGTTTTCTAAAACTTGTGATTGCCCCATGTCAAGGAGATCTGTTGATTGCAGTTCATCTTTTGATGTATCATAGATCATGACATCTTGAAACACTTTGTCTGGTTCTGGATCAGTGGTCCATCCCATTTTGGTAATTTCTGATATCTGTGTTACTCTTCTTTTTCGTTCGATGCCCCCTTCTGCTCTAATGGGTGCTGCGATTACGACTGCATCTACTGCTTTGAATGATGTAGCTGGTACGCCGATGTCGTAGACTACTCGTTCATAGACATCTCTTGTTGTTGATCCATGTATTGTTCCCATTATAAGATTACCAGCGGCTCCTACTCGCATTGCTTCAAACAACACTTTAGCTTCAACACCTCGAACTTCTCCTATTATTAAAACTGATTCACCAAGACGGAGCGCGGTTCTTAATGCATCAGTTGGGCTAATCTCTGTGGATGCTGATCCTGAGGATATTGATTTAGTGATCAAGGATTGCATTTTATATCCATATTTTTGAAGATCATCAATTGGTATTTCTGATGTATCTTCAATTGTAAGAATCCGGAAACGTTGAGGTATCTCAAGTATTAAGGCTCCAAGGAGAGAGGTTTTTCCAGCTCCACGACTTCCCGCTATAAGAAGAGATGCTTGACCGTCAACGAGGAAGCTGAGGAAACCTGCAGCATTTGCTGATAACATTTTATTTGCTATGAAATGAGTCAGAGTCCATGGTTTTTGACGGTGTCTACGCAGAGCAAATGCTATCCCTCGAGGTGTTAAAGGATTAGAGATAGCAGCTACACGAGTTCGATAGTTTTCAAGATCCATGTCCATTACTGGTGATGCCTCTGAAAAGGCTCTTCCGCTTAGTGTTCTAAAACGAGAGGCTAATGCATCTATATCTCCATCGGAAAGAAAAATATTAGATGTATATTCCTCGCCATCAAGAACAATATGTAAAGGATTGTTGACAACAGGAGCATTCACATAGATATCCTGAATCCGGTTGTCCAGAAGAAGATCCTCAAGGATTCCAAATCCTGCAGTGTATCGCGAAAAAACATCTGCAAGGTATTCAATTCTGTTTGCATCAACGTCTAGTTTTTGTTCTTCTACAAATTTTGATATTACTTGCTTTCCAAATCGTTGGAAATATTCCCTAGCGGTTTCCGCATCCATAAATGATGCATCTTTTGGTCTGTGTTTGGAAAGATGATCTCTTACTTTTTCTAATAGATATAGTTCCTTACGTGGGAGGTCATATTCTGAGGGTATGACAAAATATAGTTTTTCAGGTCGCGTTCTCAGTGTATATAAAGACACATTCATTGGGCGGCCGCCTTTTCTCATTACTTCGTATGATTCTAGAAAGACTGCGTCTGGTGGTGGCTCGAGTTGTATGTATGAGTCGACAAAACCTGGTCTAACATAGGGTCTGATGTAGTTTGTGTAAAATATGTTCCTATCAATGTTATCTTCGATTATATATTTTGTGAGTTCACCTTTGGTTGTCATTTCATTTATTAGTTCTTTAAATTGTTTTTCACATGTGTTGCATTGGGGCTCAGGGTTGTTTTTGCTTTCTGCAATTTTTTTGAGGTTAAAAAAAGCAAGAACTGGGTCTTTTTCTGTTTGATCAATTATTGTTTTTAATTCTTGGTATCTTTTTTGATTGCATTTTTTACATTTTTCAAGGCATTTACTTGGTAGTTTTAGATGAGTATATGTTTTGATACTTTCTATGAAAATTGCAAGGTTTTTTAGGATTTCTAATTCTTTGTTTCTGAAGACTTTTACATATGCATGGTTGAGTATAACCCTAGTTATACCGTGTTCTAGTTGAAGTATTTTAAAAATGTTTGTTCTGCATGTTTCATCAAAA
>JAUWGL010000024.1 GCA_030606465.1 Thermoplasmata archaeon
GGAGATATTCTCCTGATATCTCTTTTCATTAGGCAATGAGTATAAATATGTGATTCATTTACGTGGCGAAGTTAAGTAGCTATAGCAATGCAAAACCCCATCCTGCGTAGTCTCATCCAAGATCTGGTTGGTATAAACATGCTTAGTTTTTTAAAAAACCTCTTCAGTCTCTTGAAGAAAACCATTCTTTTTTACTTTTCCAGTATTTGGTTGGCAGCAGTCATCGTATACCTTTCCAGCCATCCCCTCAAAAACCCCTATTTTTTTCCAGTTTGTAGTTGGTAATCTGAATCCAGTTTTTAGTTGGCAGCAGTCATCGTGTACCTTTCCAGCCATCACCTTAAAAGCCCCTATTTTTTTCCAGTTTGTGGTTAGTAATCTGCATCCAGTTTATGGTTGGTAAACACCCATTTTATGTTTCCAGAAATCTGGTTAATAAAACCTGTTGCAGAGAAGAAAGGCATAATAGTATAAGCAGTATGATTTCAGACATAATTTTGGGTTTACAAAGATATTGTAGAGGCAATGTACATGGTCATACCCAAACCATTTTTTCTTGATAGGTAACTCGGTATTTATCAAGTTCTTTTAAAAACATTTTCGTATTTTTTTCGGGGATTAAAACTGTGTTTTTTGAAATAAGGTATACATTGTATTTGTCTTTTAAACCCTCATAAATATATTGTTTTATTTCGCCTTTGGCAGATTTCTTAGACTGATATCCATGAATAATTCGGGATATCTTCACTTTTTTACTTGGCTTGAGTGTACTGATGTTATATGAAATTAATCGGTACGGTTTCAAAAGAAGTTTATCGGTGCTGATAACTACTTTTCCCCAAAGTACTTTTCCCTCTCGCATTATGGTTTGTAAGAACTCCTCATTATAATCTATTAGGTTTGTCACAGTTGGTTTTATTTCACGGTGAGGTTTCAAGGTTGTGACAATACTCATAACCTCTGAGATATGTAACTTTGGATTTTCCTCATTGAATACAAGTAGAATATCTATATCTGATCTTTTATCTGCCTCATTTCTTACCATTGAACCGAAAAGAATGATGCACTCTAAATTTTGTAAATTCTGCGTCTTTTCAACAAACCTTTCGATGAGTTTTTTATCTTTTATATTCATAGTAATCGTTTTACCTCAGATTTTAAACTCTCTATTATTGAAATTGCCATTTCAGCTGTTTCACCATTATGCTTTCCCCCATACCAGCGTCCTTGCCGAAGTACATCCAATTCTCTAAAATATGTAGCCAATTCATTCATATTGCTTTCATCAAGAAATCGTGGTAAACCCTTATGCGTGTCAATATGTTTTTTCAGTTTAATTTCACAGATAACTGCGATGTAATTTAATGCAATTCCATATGCTATCTCCACGATAGACTCCCAATCGCTCTCGATGTCCAATTTTTTCAATGATGTCTCTAATCTTTCTGCTTTTTCCACATGTTTGTTTATGTTCATATGTACACTTCTGTAATATATAATAGAAAAGCCCATATATAATAATTTCGGTTTATGTATTACAGAATCATTTTTATTCTAAAATATATAACAAAAAATAGGGCATATAGCAATATTTGTTAAGATGTTACAGAAATTGGAAATGGTAAATAGTTCTAAATGATATGATAAATAACAAGTGCCCTAAAAACCCTTTTTCCAGTATTTTGTTGGCAAAACCATTGCTAGACTTTTCCAACCATAAGAGTAAAAACCCTTGTTTTTTTCCAGTTTATAGTTGGTAGTCTGCATCCAGTATCTGGTTGGTAGCACTCAAATTTCATTTCCAGAGTTTGGTTGTTATGTCTTTTCAGTTTGTAGTTGGTGGATTTCTGCTTTCGTTTTTAAAATAGTTTGTTCTGCCAAAGAAGCCTATTCATGGTTATCTTTTTATACCACTCTTTGTCATAGAATTTGATGTCAAGAAAAACTTCAAAGGAGATCATAAAGAAAATTAAACGGGAAGTTCTCAGTGGTAAATCTAAATATCAGGTAACAAAGGAAATGGGAGTTTCTAGCAAGGTTGTATATTATCATACTAGAGACATTCCATCTAAGAATCCAGGTAGAACCGAGATACGAGGTAAAACCCTAGAATTATTAAAAGAACTACTCCAGAAGGGACATGTTAACTGTAGAAACAGGTGTAGCCCGAATTTTTATACACTTCAAAAGCATTTTCCAGTGATTAAACGTGCTCAGGTGGCTCATAAAACAGTATATTATTTGGAGGACAAAAACAAAGATGCATTACGAGCACTACTAGAAAATAAACGATCAAAGATTATCAATTATCAAGATCTTGCTAGTATTTCAAAAATATTTCATGTTCAACTCAAGAAAAACGAAAAACAGGCACTTCTTGGCAAAAACAAATCTAAAAAATCACGTAAAAATCAAGGTTCAAATGCCGATTCTCTCCTTAAAGACGACGTTCCTTGGCATTTTTTTACATTTGGGACTACTGCCACTTAATTTTTTCAGCTACATTTCTTTTTAAAAGCATATCACTCATATTCTCAGGCATTGATACAACATCATCTTTCCTAAGATTATACCTTTTTGTATCAGTACCAATAAACTCAGGTATTCCCTTGGTAACCAGTAAAACAGGGTTAGAGTTTTCTTGTTTCTCCTCAACAATATTTTCTTTTTCAGATTCTGTTTTTTCCGAGTTTGTTACATTTTCATTTTTTTTTGTTTTATTTTCTAAAAACCACTCGCGAGATTGTAACAAAAGACCTAAAACCGCATCAAACAGGTTTTTTTCTACATCTAACATATTCTTAAGATCTGGATTTCCACTACGAGCCTTAGAAACCGCAGCAAGTAAAATCTTTTTCTCCCGTTGCTCATAAACATTTGCCACAATCTTTCTTGTATTTTGTATCTCATCTTTAAGTAATATTTGTTTCTGAGATGAGGATTCTTTTTCAAGTCTTTTATCCAATTTTTCTAAATATTCAAATAATTCATTATAAAAACCAGATTTTAACCCAGTTAAAACAGGTGAATTTTTTTCCATCTGCTGGATTTTTCTAAGGTTTTTATAACTTATCTCATCTTCATCCATTTTTACTTCTCACATAATACATTAAATAACGTTATTAAATAATATTCGCCATCTTTTTCCCAATTAAAAAAACAGCTAAATAAATAGGCACTTCCTGTTCCCCTTTTTTCAAATTAAACTTCTCATCCTTCATTTTTATGCTAACCTGCTGATTCAACTCAACATGAACAGGATCATCTGATAAAACTACAGCATCTCGTAAGGGATCAAAATCCTTCAAACCATCAACTGAAATTCTTACAACCTTAAAACCAGTTTTACCATGTAAAGAACCTGGAAGACGAATAAGACGCTTAACATCACAAGTAACAGGTTCATCAGTCTCACCTGCACTCATAGACACAGCAGTCTTCCTCAAGGCATTATTAAGGAAAAATTTTCTAATCGTTTTTGACTGATCCAAATTGCCTTCTCTAATTCTTTTTATTCTATCCTCTGAAAGATCAGTAAGCAATTTTTCAGCATCAGCCTCGTTAACTCCATACTCTTTGAGCTTTTCTATAGGGTATTTACTTTTTTTAATCTCATCTATAATATCAATTATACCTCTACTAATTCGACCTCTCCAACCAGGTTCATCAGGCTTAGGCATTTTCAATGTTTTTCCACTTGGATATACCCTATGACCATATCTTTTTCTCCCAGTTGCCATTTCATGAAAAACCAAAGAATCTTTTAGATATCTACCTGTGATATAATCCACAATCTCTCTTCGCTCATTGCTATCCATGTCAAAGACACATGGATCTTTTACATGACAATGATATCCTCTACCACCACTGAAATAGAGATCCAATTTTTTTTCATCAAAACCAAAATCATTTAACAAAAAATCATTTACTAGTTTGTGGAATTCTTTTTTTACCTGCCTTAAGGATTCAGTATAGCTCATTTTTTCTGCACCATCTAGATGATCTGAATCTAAATCAAAAATTAATTCTGCACCCATCCAGATTTTTTCCTGCATTCTCGGTGCATCTGGTTTTTGATAGTACGCTGAAGAATAGTAAACATGCTGAGGGTTTTTTTCTTTTAAAAAATTTGAAAAAGTTGTTTTTTTGTCAAAACCAAGATGTCGCATCATTCCTCTGCCACCGAAAAATACAAAGGCATATTCTCTTCTAGCAAAACGATCAGGTAGTTCAATCCTACTTGTTACATAGTACTCTCTAAACCTATTTTTCAGGAATTCCAAAGATTCTTTTGAAGTAAAGAACTCATCCATTGTAAAAAATTATATGATTTTTTAGGCTATAATGTTTATTCTAAAAACAATGTCTTACAAAAATATGGTTCATTTTGAGATAAAGTTTTATGAAAGACAAATATATATAATATTTCAATGGACAATATTATAGAAGACGAATTGATGTCATCATCAGTTATAAAAAACCTAAATGCTCTTGATTTTGACTATGTCCCGAAGGAACTTCTGCACCGGGGGGAACCTCTTCGTTTACTTGCTCAGATGTTTAAGCCCTTACTGTCAAATATTTCTCAAAACAGTGTGATTAAAGGACCTGTTGGCACCGGAAAAACAGTTATTACAAAGAAATTCTGCAGTTCGCTCGTGAATTTAGCTCGTAAGCAAGGAAAAATCGTCGAATATGTTCATATTAACTGTCGTAAAAGATCAACAGATGCAATGGCTTTACTAGGTATCTTGAATCATTTTGACTCCCGTTTTCCAGATCGTGGTTTTTCTGTTCAAGAAATGCTAGAAGTTCTTCGTAAACAACTAATGAAAAGAAATGCACAGCTTTTAGTTGTTTTAGACGAGGCGGATGCACTTCTGAAAAAAAACAACTCTAACATTGTTTACAGTCTTACCCGTTTTTCAGATGAATCTTCAAAAGAAAAAATCCCTATTTCATTGATTTTGATTTCTCAGAAAGATGTACTGTCGATGTTGGATTCTTCTTCACTTAGTACTTTTAAACGTAGTAATGTTGTATCATTGAACAAGTATTCTCATGATGAGTTATTTGATATTGTTAGGCAACGTATAGATCTAGCTTTCCATGCTGGCACGGTTGATGAAGGATGTGTACATCTCATAGCAGATATAGCATCAGAATGGGGTGATGCACGTTTTGCTATAGAGCTGCTTTGGAAAGCAGGTATTACTGCAGATCATCAACATGTTCAGATGGTTATTCCAGAGCATGTCCGTACTGCTAAGGCTGAAACCTATTCTATTGTCACTGAATCAAAACTTAAAAATCTTGAGCGTCATCAGCTCATAACATTACAGGCTATTGCCAAACGATTATATAGGGATGGTACTGCCTATGTTAACACAGGTGATGCAGAAAAAACATATGCTCTTACCTGTGAGGAATATGATGAAAAACCAAGGACTCATACAATGTTTTGGAATTATTTAAAAGACGTGGAAAGTGCTGGTTTTATAAACATTAAACCATCTGGGAAAGGACAGCTTGGTACGACACAGTTTATTTCGCTTCCAGATATACCTGCAGAGGTAGTGAGAAGTAAGGTAGACGAACTACTTAGATAATTGTTTTTTAAACATGCAATGTTTTTGCAATGGACATTTACTGCATTCAGGTTTCTTTTTACAATAATTTTTAGCCAGTTCAACAATTAGTGCATGTAACTCATTGTAGATTTGTACTGTTTCTTTTTTTGAATAATTCTTATATATGCTGTTTTCGAAGTATTGTTGGATTTCATCATAGGAAATATTTGTATTGAGCGGCAGTCGTTTACATATTCGTTTTGTATATGCATCGACAACGAATATGGGCATGCCTCCCGCGTACAACAGTATCGAGTCAGCGGTCTCTGGACCGATACCATTTAACGATAAAAGTTCTTCTCTTATTTCATAGAGATCTCTATTAAAGAAACAATCAAGGTCGTCCTGATAGTTGTTATGCAGATGCGAAGCTATGTTTTTAAGGCGTTTTGCTTTTTGATTGAAAAAACCAGATGGTTTAATCATTTTTTGTAAAAGTTTTATATCTACATCTGAGATTTTTTTTATATCCATTATGTTCTCTGATTTCAGATTATCTAATGCTTTTTCAACATTTAACCATGCAGTATTTTGAGTGAGAATAGCTCCAACGATTGTTTCAAATCGTGGGTCGCTATCGTTTTTTTTATGATAGCTTTTATCCATTGGCCACCAGTTTTGTTTTCCAAAATTTTCAAGTAATGTTTGATATAATGTTTGTGGTGTTAGTTTCATCTTTTTACTCTTCATCTGTAATTCCTTTTTTTGATATGAATCTTTTTGTTTTTTTCTGATTAAATGAAATAGTATTTTAAAGTGAAAAAACATTACAGAGTTGAAGTGATGATTATGTATTCAGAAAAAACCGGTTATTATAAGTCACTTGAAGAGTATAGAGCTGCAGAAACTGAGCTTCACACGGAACTGATGGGTATAACCCGTAGATACATTTCTAAGCTTGGGGTAGTATCATTAATGGGGATTCTTGATATTGTGAAACAAGAGACTAGGGAATTAGAGAAAGCTACTAGAAAAAATCTTGATGATGGACCGCCTAAGCAAACAAAAGTAGAAGTCAAAGAACCGGATTACTTCTAAAATATTTTTTTTAATGATAAAAAACAAATCTTAATGTCAACAAATAATATTTTATGCTTTTTTAGTTCGTTTACAAGGAGTAAGACACCAAAATATAAACATACCTGCCATCAGTAATAGTACAAGAACAAATGTGCTATGAATCGAACTGAAATCCATACCTATAAATCCTTCAGCGTTAAGCAATCCAACAGAAGTATTATTCCAGAAAATAGTAATAGTAAGTATATAGCATATAACAAAGAAAAGGGAGATATATACAAAGTATCGGTTGAAAACTTTATTGAAACGCAAAAGCACAACATCATAACCATCTTCATTTGGCATTAATTTATGAATCACAGAATCAAAGTGGAATGATTTAGTTCCAAGCTCTAGGAAACATATAAACGTTATGAAAAACAAGACAAAGAGTTCAATTTGATCTGCTGAAAAAACAAAATTTCCTTTCAAAACTCTAATGAAACAGAAAAAGAACATAATTACTAACCCTGAAACAAGCAATGTATCTTTTTGTTTTTTAAGTAATGCATAAACACTAGTAATTGGAACAGTACAGAGACCAAGCAGAATCCCTATTTTTGTTAATAACATGGCTGACTCTCTTAAAGCATCAATCTTTAACTCAAGATATGGAATGACAAATATTATAGAAATGATAATTACTATAGCAGTTATTATATAATTTTTAATATTTGATTTAAACAAGGAAATAAAATAAAAAAGAACTCCTAACCCAATGCCAATGAATGAGAGAAGAAGTGAAATATGTAATGGAGAATAAGGATGTTTCAATAGATCCGAGAATGTATCTACAAAACCCCATACAGCAACAGTGTAGAGCAATATAAGGAGACATAGATAGATGGATTGCATTACAAAAATTTTTCCTTTAAGTTTTTTCAACGTCTTATTTGGCATTTTTCCACCTCCTTTAATGATACAGCTAAAGGCTGTGCAGGATCCCACTCTACAACTCGTGCACCCGTGTTCCTGAGCTGTGTTATAATGTTTTTCCGTTTAAATGACAGTATTTTATGTGCCAGATCATTGTTTACATCAACTGCTTGCAAAGAGTATTCAATGTCAACAGGCGATGGAGATAATACAATAATGTTGTGGCCTAATGCAATTAATTGTTCTATTCCTTCAGGAATTGTAAGATCGTCTTCCAGTGAGCTGATGAAAATGATCAAGGCTTTTTTTGGTAGTAAATGAGCGGATGATCTGTGGATTACTCCATTGAATGGGAAGTCCCCATTTGCTTGTATACTTACGGCTTCTTCGATGATTTTGTATAGTTGATTTTTCCCAGATTCAGGGTAAACCCATTTTAGTTCTCCTTGCGATGATCCGTATGCTATCAATCCTACTCGATCTCGTCTTTTTAAAAAATGAGAAGCAAGGGATACTGCTGCTTTTATCCCATATTCCAATGGATTATGTTTTATTGTACCTGTCCCTTGTATTTCTCTTGCATCAACAATAAGAATAGCATCTGTCGTACTTTCTGACTCGAATTCATTTACCATTAACTCATTATATCTCGCGAATGATTTCCAATTAATTTTTTTAAATGTATCCCCTGTTGTATAATTTCTTATGCCATAAAACTCTGTTCCGATACCTGCATTTTTAGTATGCATGATACCCGGGTAGATATTTGGCTTTGATTTTACAGCAATAGCTCTTATTTCTTCCATCTGTGGTATTACAGTTAACTCGGAGGATGTATCAACGGCGGTGTCTTTATAGAACAGATCGAAATAGTCTTTTACCCTTAAACAGAGTGGACCTAATGAATAACGCCCTCTAATAGGACATGATATTCCATATTTTATCTCAATCTCCTCATTTTTTTTCAAACTCAGAACAGAATAATTAGTACCCTTCACCACTTTAACCTTATTCGGCAATGAATCATAAACCTCTAGATATCTTATGTTTTCACCAAGGTTTTTTAATTTAAGAGTTACCTCAACTGTGTCATACTCAAAAATCTTAACATTTGAAAGATCCCGGGAGACTTCTATGTTAACTGACTCATCATAGAACGAAAGTAAACCAGCAAAAAGCAAAAACAAGAGTGGTACGATAAAAATTATAATCAGCCAGTCAACAATAAACAAACCAAATATCAATAACCCTATGCAACCTGCCATAACACCAGCACATTTTATCGTACGCATGTTTATTCTACCGTTGGAACGGGTATTGTATTCAGTATTTCTTTCACTATGTTCTCGGGGTTTACACCTCTGACTCGTGACTCAGGTTTAAGTATCAGCCGATGTGCAAGCGCAGGTACTGCCACGTTTTTTACATCATCTGGTACAACATAGTCACGTCCGTAAAAAGCTGCATGTGCTTTCGAAAGCTTAAAAAGCGCTATTGACCCACGAGGGCTTATACCTACTTCTACTCGCGGCTCAGATCGAGTGATCTGCACTAGTTTAACAATGTAAT
>JAUWGL010000025.1 GCA_030606465.1 Thermoplasmata archaeon
CGTCAAAATTATAAGAAATGATGCAAGAAGAGGTTGTATTATTATGAAGATTATAACACCTGATGACCTATCAAAAGCAATAGCAAATAGAACTGGAATAGACATAAAAGAAGTACGTAGAGATGCAGGATTTGTAATGGATATTTTTGGATTCCAAGATCGAGTTATTGACAATGTACTTGACCCTGAAGATAGGCAATTATTCTACACCCTAGAAAAAGAAGGAATGCTTACCACTGAAAGAGAAGAAACAACTTTGTATGATGGCAGAGAATGGCGAACACATTATTGGGTGATTAGAAAAGATATAATCTTAAAATATGCACGAGATGAAAACAAAAGAACTGGAACTGTTCTTTCAGATAAACAAACCATTGGAGATATCTCTGATGAAGCCATCTATGATAATATCAGTGATGACCAGTGGATTACAAGAAAAATAGATGAATAAACTCCTTTTTTTATATTTTTTTTATCCCTTTTTTTCAAAAAAATTAAATACTTAGTTCTTAGTTCCCTATTTCTCAAATAATATGGGGGTTATTAATAAGTTCCAGGTGAAATATTATGATAAAAAGAAAAATAATTATAAGTTCAGAATCTGTAACTGAAGGTCATCCTGATAAGATGTGTGATCTTATATCAGATGCTATTCTTGATGAAGCAATGAATCAAGATAAATTTTCACGAGTAGCAATTGAGGCAGGTACAAAAAATGGTGGAGTAATGGTCTTTGGTGAAATGACAACAAATGCTTACATAGATATTCCACGGGTTGTAAGAGATACAATAAAAGAAATTGGTTATACAAGATCAGAGTATGGAATCGAATGGGAGACATGTTCTGTTTGGGTTCAAATAACAGAACAAAGCCCTGATATTTCCCAGGGTGTAACAGATGGAAAAGGTCTACATAAGGAACAAGGAGCAGGCGACCAGGGAATGATGTATGGATATGCCTGTAATGATACAAAAGAACTTATGCCACTTCCAATCTCTCTTGCCCATAAGCTTACAAAGAAACTAGCAGAAATAAGAAAAGAAGGAGAAATATCTTATCTTAGACCAGATGGTAAATCACAGGTATCCGTTGAATATGATGAAAAAGGAAAACCCATTCGTGCTGATACAATAGTTGTAAGTACTCAACATGATGGCGGGATTGTTCATAGCAAAATTAGAAAGGACATGATTGAAAAAGTAATTAAACCCATTTGTAAAAAATGGATCGATAAAGATACAGTTTTCCATGTTAATCCAACTGGTGCTTTTGTCCGAGGTGGACCATATGCTGATGCAGGTCTTACTGGTCGTAAAATCATAGTTGATACCTATGGTGGTGTCGGCCGTCATGGTGGTGGAGCTTTTTCGGGTAAGGATCCAAGTAAGGTTGATCGTAGTGCTGCTTATATTGCTCGTTATATTGCTAAAAACATAGTTGCTGCAGATATTGCTGAAAAATGTGAAATACAGCTTGCTTATGCAATTGGTGTCGCAGATCCTGTTTCAATTAATATTGAGTGTTTTGGAACAAATAAAATACCTATTGATAAAATTGAAAAACTTATTAGGGAGTTATTCCCGCTTAAACCAAGTGATATTCTTAAACATCTTGATCTAAGAAGACCAATATTTTACAAGACTGCATCCTATGGTCATTTTGGTCGTGATGATCCTGATTTTACTTGGGAGAAAACCGATAAAGTAGGATTGTTAAAAAAAGAGGCAGGTTTAAAGAAATAAAACATATTCTGTGCTAATATAAGATTTATTATATTACGCTTATGGCTGCAGGTAATTATATGTAATATTATATTCTTATCTTAGTTATAGTATTTATTTGGAACGCATGTGGGGGAAGTTATTATGGTTGAGTTTCAAACGCTTAAGTCTAAAGAGATAAAGTTTGGGAGAAATAGTTTTATTGAGATATCAAAGAGAAAAGTTATTACGCCTGTTGGGGAAAATGAGTTTATTGCGATCTCTCGAGGTTTTTATCTTCCTGATAAGACAAAAAGATGGCGTTCTTCTATTTCGTTGCCTACTGAGAAAGATAAACGTGAGAGGATTGCAGAGTTAATAAAGTCGTTTTGAGAAGGATATCTCTTTTTTAGTTATATTCTTCCATTGTGATATTCATATTTTTTTTGTCTTTGTTTTTTCTGTTTTTTCGTTAGTTTAAAGTAGACGTGAGGATATTTGGAGGTTGTGTCTTTGAAGGATGGTTTTAGAGGTAATCGGATATATGTAATAGTTGCGATTTTTGTTATTATAGTAATTGTTTTAGCTGTTCTTTTTAGTGGCACAGGATTATTTCTAGCATATGTACCCTATGATACTCGAGAAGGATGGGATGAGGATATAGACGAACGAAAAAGTGGTTCTCAGCTTTTTGGCTTGGAAAGTTGGTGTAGTTTTACATATAGAAATAATAATAGCAGTTACCCTGCATATATTACTGTTACAACAATGAAAACATTTTTTATGATGAATGAAAACGAGCTAAAGGAGAAAACCCGGGGGACAATTATTGAAAAGGCATCAGAACAGAACATAATGATTGATACAAAAACTGAGATCTCTGAAGAACGTACATTAAAAAATGGTCATGCGACAATGTATGTGGTGTACAATGGTACTTATAACGCATCGGAGAATATTACTGAGCAGGTGAAATTTATTGGTGAAACATGGAACTGCGGTAAATCTAGCACCTCAATTATTTGCATAGGATACGCCCAGATTACAGATAATGCACATAATAACACCGAACTAAACCTGAAATATTGGGAAAAAATCATCGGTGATAAAGATGGTACTTTCACAAAAAATCCTGCTGGACTTATTTTTAATGTAAACTGTCATTAATCGGATACTTCTGCTTTTTGCAGTTCATATCCTTCTGGGCATTCTATAGACTCATATATTTTTTCTACCTTGTATTGTTTATCATGTTGAATTCTAATACTGAAACAAAGTTTGTAATGTTTACAACCAATGTTATTACATTCTTTTTTCTCAATTTTGGTAATGTTTCCTTCAGAAATTCTTTTATCGATAGATGTGATGATTGGCATTTCCTGGACTTCTACAACTGCTGCATTTCCATCATGCACACTACAACTATGACGTTTATCTCTTACCTTTGTAATCTTATAACGTCCACCAGGTTTAAGATTGAAACATACTGTTTTAAGCTTACAGTTTTTACAATCGTTTTGTGGCCCTAAATAAATAAATTCATCATTTTCTTTTGCTAGCTTTTCTCCTATTAATGTTACTAATGGCATGTTTATATTACTCCTGTTGTTTTAGCAAGTTTTTTAGCAGCATCTTCTGTCAGACCGTTTTCTCCAAGTATCGTGTATCTTTCAGGTCTTATTTCCTGAGCTTTGACTAATGCTTCGACGATTTTCTTTTTTGATATTCCAAGTTCTTTAGAGGTAGTAGGTGCTCCTATCTTCTTCAAAGCATCTCGTATTTCTTCCCAGTTTCCCCCATGAAGGTAGACCATCATGATTGCACCGACACCACATTGTTCACCATGCATGGGTTTTCTGCCTTTTTTGCCTTTTAACATTATCCCTGGCCCTAAGTGATCTAACATATGGGAAAACATATGTTCTGATCCTGATGCTGGTCTGGTGTTGCCTGCTACGCTCATTGCTACTCCTGAAACGATAATTGCTTTTACTGCTAGCCATGCTGATTCCTCAGTGTCAGGTCTTATATCTTCAGCGTTTTCTATTAGCATTTCTGCTGCAGTCTTTGCTAATACTGCAGAATGACTGCTATATTCTTCACCTTTAAGACGATGTGCAAGCTCCCAGTCCATAACAGCAGAAATGTTAGATATGACATCTGCACATCCTGATGCAAGCATTCTAAATGGTGCCTTAGCTATGATTTCTGTATCTGCAAGTATTGCGACAGGTGACATAGCGGTTTTTGAAACAGATCCTTTCCTATGTTTTAACGATGCACGTGGAGATGCTATGCCATCATGTGCAGCAGAAGTTGGCACACTGATAAACGGTTTTTTAAGATCATAGGCTGCAAGTTTGGTTATATCAATGACGCTTCCTCCGCCTACTCCTAATAAAATTTCAATGTTGTTTTTATTGGCATATTTGATGACGCGATTCACTTCATTTACAGAAGCTGATGAGACAATTTTTTCTTTAATGATGTAATTTGCTTTTTCAAGAGTTTTAAATATTTCATTTCCTGATAATTTCTTTGTTTTTTTGTCTGCTACTACTAATACAGAATTGCCACTACATATTCTAGCACATAGCTCTGCAATTTGAGATGTTGTCTTATGTCCTACTATTATTTCTCTTGGAAATATCATTGTTTTTGATTTTGTAAATCGTTCCATAGTCAACATGGGTAAACCAAGGGTTTAATATATTATTTTTTCCTTTCATACAATGAAAAAATGAGAATATTTGAGGTTTATAGGCAAAATACTACCACGTTTTATCTTAGTATACTCCTGATAGCAATAGTAGTAATCATGATTGGAATTGTAATATTTCCATCTGTTTTTTATGATCAATGGATATGGAAATATTACTGGGGCCCAGTAGTGGCAGATGCATCAGGAGGAACTGCGACATATAATGGTGTACAAGCACAGGAAGGGTACACTATTATTTCTGAGTTAACCTATGGTGTGATACTGATTTTTGCATTGTATGCTATTTATAAACTTTTGAAAAAACTAGAGATAGTTGTTGATTGGAGATTTGCTTTGGCTTTAATGCCTTACATCCTGTTCGGTCCAATTACTCGGGTTTTAGAAGACACAGGTTATTTTGATAAGCCTTGGGTTTATTGGTTTATTTCTCCTTTGATATATCTTCAGATTGCTATTTATGCCTTGTTATTTTTGCTTCTCGGGTATTATTTAGAAAAAAAATTCAAAAAACAAAATCTAACAGTGAATACTGTGTTGTTTTCAGGTGGTTTAATTTTTTTACTACCCTCTGTTTTTTTGATTGCAAAATGGTTTTTAGGTGACCAATGGGGTTTTACTACTGGTGTGCGTTTTGATGTTTTGTTAATAGTCATTGGTTTAATTGTTTTAATTGTAGGTTTAGTCTATCTTTTTTCATATGTTTTTAGAGGTAAAGAACAATTATTTGCTTATAAGAACCCGTTGAATCTAGCAAT
Organism: Thermoplasmata archaeon; assembly: GCA_030606465.1. Classification (GTDB taxonomy): domain Archaea; phylum Thermoplasmatota; class E2; order DHVEG-1; family DHVEG-1; genus JAUWGL01. The sequence continues at coordinate 5,179 of JAUWGL010000025.1, forward strand.
GCTAGCAGGCCATTTATTAGATGGAATAACGAGTTATATTAGTATTAAAGATCCATTATGTATGGGGCTGGGTTATGCTGAGAAACATCCTGCTTCAAATGCTTTGTTGAATATTTGGGGGCCGTTGTTTCCCATTGTTAAATTTATATTGATCATTGTTGTGATTTATGTTTTTGATGTTTTATATAAGGAAGAGCTGAAGGATCATTTGACTCTTGTGAATCTTCTTAAGATAGGTATTCTTATTCTTGGTTTTTCACCTGGTTTTCGTGATCTTTTACGTGTGACAATGGGTGTGTGACATTTATGGGGAGACGTCATCCTGATTGGTTAAAAGTAAAAATTGGTGGAGGAGAGCAGTTTGTTAAAATGAAATCTCTTCTTAGACGTGCTAAATTGCATACGATTTGTGAGGAGGCTAACTGTCCCAACATCGCTGAATGTTTTGACTGTGGTACTGCTGTTTTTTTAATCCTTGGTGATACTTGTACAAGGAATTGTAGATACTGCAATGTAAAACATGGAAAACCACTGTCCTTAAACCCAAATGAACCAAAAGATGTTGCAGAAAGTGTAAAAGAGCTTGGTTTAAAATATGTGGTTATTACTTCTGTGACAAGAGATGATTTAGGTGATGGTGGTGCAGATGTTTTTTATGATTGTGTTAAAGAAGTTCAAAAATTGAACAAGGATTGTAAAGTTGAGGTTTTGATTCCTGATTTCAAAGGTAGTAAAGAAGCTTTGAAGAAAGTAGTTGATTCTAAATCTGATGTGATAAATCATAACATTGAGGTTGTTGAGGAATTGTTTTCTGATATTAGGCCTGAAGGTGATTATAAGATAAGTTTGCAGGTTTTAAAAAATATTAAAAAATTTGATGGGAACATGAAATCTAAATCTGGTTTTATGATAGGATTGGGAGAAACAGAGGATCAGATTAGAAAAACAATGATGGATTTAAGAGAAGTGGATGTTGATTTTTTAACTATTGGGCAGTACTTACAACCATCTAGGGAGCATGCTAAAATAAAGAAATACTATACACCTGATGAATTTGAGAGGTTCAAACAAATGGCTCTTGATTTAGGTTTCCATCATGTTGAATCAGGGCCGCTTGTTAGAAGTTCTTATCATGCGGAAAAAGCGTTTTGTTGAACTCATGAAAAAAGGATGAAATTTATAAGTGATTAACGATTCTACCCTAAAAATGCAGTCGAAATCAGTTTATAAAATACCTAATGGGAAATTATTGAAAATCTCATTAATCTATAACGGGAAAGATAATACCATTGATCAAATTAGTATCATGGGTGATTTTTTTGCTTATCCTGAAGAGGCCATTGAATACATGGAGAACGAATTAAAGAATACGTTTCTTGATAAGAATTGTTTACTTGAAAAAATAAATTCTGTGATAAAAGAAAATAATATTGAATTTATTGGCCTTGATGTAGAGGGACTTACTCAGGGAATATTGATGTGTTTGAAATGAAAGAAATATGGCGGCTTTTGAAAACAGAGGATAATGCTGGTGCTGTAAATATGGCGATAGATAAAGCGGTAATAGTTTCAAATAGTAATAAGAAGGTTCCGCCAACAGTCAGATTTTTTACATGGAAACCTCCGACTATTTCAATTGGTTATTTTCAAAGTCTTGAGGAAGAAATTGATTTAAATAACTGTAAAGAATTTGGTGTTGACTATGTGCGGAGAATAACTGGTGGTGGGGCTGTTTTTCATGAAGAAGAACTTACTTATAGTATTATAATCCCCGAGTCTCATCCTCAAATTCCTAAGAATATAATGGAGAGTTATGGTAGAATTTGTGGAGCTGTGATTAAGGGATTAAAAAATTTGGGAATTGAGAGTGAATATAAACCAATAAATGACATTATTACTAGTGGGAAAAAGATATCGGGGAATGCGCAGACAAGGAAGATGAAAACAGTTCTTCAGCATGGTACGGTTCTGACAGATGTTGATGTTGATAAAATGTTTTCTTTGCTTAAAGTTCCTAATGAGAAGATAAAGGATAAACTCATTGCTGATGTCAAGGAGCGAGTTACTTCTATAAAGCATGTTCTTGGTAGAGAGATTCCTTTTGATGATGTTGCTAAGGCTATGAAAAAGGGTTTTGAGGAAGAATTTAATGTTGAACTGATGGAAGGAACTTTAACTGATGAAGAAATAGATCTTGCAAAAAAGTTTGAAAAAGAATGTTTCTCTGCTCGGGATTGGAATCATCGAAGATAAAGAATTTATTGAGAGCTAAATTGTTTTTTTATTTTTTGTAGTCTTCAAGTTTTATCACAAGCTTCTGACTATTTGTACCCATCCCAATTTCGGTTCCTCCGAATAGAGAATATTCTGCTTTTGGCATTACACCGTTTTCATTAACCCAGATTTTAGTGGAAGATGCACTACTGTGGCTACTTGAGATCTCATATTCATAATCATTGTCTTCATAGCCAGAATCTTGTCTTTGATTTACTTCTATGACAAAGCAGTCTTCAAATGTTCCAGCAGGAACTTTCACTTTTTCCTTACCTATTACTTTTATCTCCATGGATGTTGAAATGGTTTGAGAAAAGTCTTCAAGTTCTTCTTCTATATTATACTCATAATTTTCCTCTTCGTAAAGATCTTCTATCTCATATACTGATTCTTCTTCCTCTTCGATACCATAATCCATGCCAAAATTAAAGTCGTTTATCTCCAAAGTCATTGTAAACTCAATGATTTTTTCAAAACCAACATAAAGCTCTTCCATTTCTGGTTCCATATCCCAGTATTCCTCTGAAAACTCGATACTGAAATCTCCGTCCATACTCATTATAGGTATGCCTTCTATGTAAAATCTCATATCAGCCTTACTTTGATCTCTATCCCAGTCTATTGTATAACCCATGATAACAGGTCCATCAAAGTCTATTGAATTCATTTCATCTTCGTAACCTATGCTTACACTTATCTCTTTTAAGATTTGCATGTACTCTGTGAAATCGATTTTATAATCCATGTAAACTGGTGTGTTATCCTCTTTCTTTACATAATAATCTGAATATATATAAAATGGGAGTTCTTCAGGAATCATATCTAACATCCCTGCGCTTGTTGAATCTGTTGAAAGATATGATGATACTTCTTTATATGACTCTATGTACTCTTTCATAGGTAGAGATATTTCCCCATTAATTTTGATCAGAATGCATTCTTCACCTTGGAATGTTTTATCACCAAGGTTTTCCTCTACTATTTCACCGATTCTAAGACCAGATATTCCAAAAATTCCACTTTGATCATAAAGCCCATATGTAGCTGTGTAGCCTTCTTTAGGAATTGAACTTACTGTTCCTCCTGATAAAGAATGCAGACTTACCTTTGGACCATGTTCTCTAACTAAGGTTGTTATTTCATTAAGATTGCTGGAATCGTTAGGCTCTGCGTTAAAAATTATAAGGAGACTTGCTGAAATCACCATCACTGCGATTGCGATAGTGAGAACGGGTGTTAATATTCTTTTTTTCTGCGGTTGTTTTTTTCTAATTTGATTCTGTGGTTGTATATTGTAAGTTGGTGGCATGTATATCATATGTTCAATTGTTCTTGACTCTTTTGATGCATGTGCTATCTGTTTTTCGAATGTTTTGATTTTTCCGGGTCTTGATAGGATTTCGAATTCTAT
>JAUWGL010000044.1 GCA_030606465.1 Thermoplasmata archaeon
CACCCACTAAATCAAATAAGGCAGAAACTTCAACTGTTGTTCCTCCTGATTCTGTATCTACTCTAATATATGAACTACCTTTGCTAAACCATTCACCAGCATCTCCCTGGATATATTTATCATATAATTTTTCATTATTTGTGGGTTTTTTATGCATAAAATGCCATTTTGCAAAACTTGTCATTCCAAGACAGTTACCACCAGATCGTAGATATGACCCCCAATTTGCAATTCTCCATCCATCATTTGCTGGTCTAAAACTTGTATCAACAGCATAATCCACTCCAAATAAATCATAAACAGCCATGCTAAGCTCTATAGCTGTGAAATTTGAAAAAGTACCTGTATAAAATGTTATAGTATTAGCAGCAGTATCCTGAGAAATAAAACCTGTAGAATCTAAAACGTTGTTTTCCGTATCATAATAATAGAATCTAACTGACTCTTCGTTAGTTATAAGATCTGGATCATAAGGCAAAGTAACAGTACATGGTTTATCAAAGGCTTTAAACTTATTCCAAGAATCAGTTCCATCTGTATCTATATTAATCATCCAGCTTGCAATCGATGCCTCATCTGGTAAACCACTACTTTCTTCAATATCTGAATAACTAATGGAAAAATCAACTGTATCAGATGATGCTGCTTCTGGAACATCTACATTAAACCCATATAGTGGATTAGAACTATCAGTTACGCTAACTGATCCGCCATTTAAACCAATAGATTTAGAAGTAACTGGAATACTATCCCCTGTTTTAATTTCAACATTTTGAGACGTTTTTCCGTCGTCTTCTTTTTTTGTTTCTTCTTTTCCAAACATAAATCCAACATAAAATCCAGCTACAATTAAAATCGCTACAACTGCTACAGCCCCTATCTTTTTAAGATTTTTAGGTTTAGGAGGTGCCACATATGCTGGTTGTGTAGGAGGTTGCGATGGTGGCATAGGTGGTGGAGGTGTTATTGGGGCAGCTTGAGGTTGCACCGACGGTGTAGGTGCTGTTGGTTGTGCGTTCTCTACTGGTTTTTCATCTCCTATTTTTAAACCACATTCAACACAAAAATTAGAATCTTCAGGAATCGTTGATCCGCAACTAGTACAAAAACGAGAAGTGGATGTTTCTTCTGGTTTTGGTTGTTCAACAGGTTTTTCTTCTTCAGCTTTTAAGCCACATCTAACACAAAAATTAGACCCCTCAGGGATCTCAGACCCACAACTATTACAATATTTTACCATAATATTCTTCTCCTCACACCCAACGTATCGATTTTATCGTTTATAAAATCTCACCTAAACGAATTAATGGCAAAAAAATATCTTAATTAAGAGTCAACTAGGAATACATCATACCATCATCATCGTCTTTTGATTCCTTAATAATTTTTCTTCCAGATTTATGTTTTATGAATTTCTTTTGACGTTTTTTTCCGATAAAGCTGAAATCATTTCTTAGAAGCCGTATATATGTTTTATCTGGAAGTATGTCCAGTTGAACAATACCTTTAACCTGAAGTTTTTGTAATGTTCTTTCAATTATTTTTTTTGAAAGATGTAATTCTTGTCTAACATCATTTACTGTGATGGGATAGGTTTTTTGTAAAAGTTTGATTATTTGTTCCTCTAATGTTCCACGGGTTATTTCAATCATATGTAAAAATCAATTTTTTTATTATTTTTCATATGCTCTAAAGCCTTTCTTATCCATTTTGAAAAGCTTTTTTACATCTTCTTTCCACTCATCAGGATACCCATCTGGGAAGTTAATACATCCGCTGCAGATATCAGATCCGATTGCTTTTTTCAGTGATTCAATAGTGGTATAAGCTAATGATTCTGCACCTATTTCTTTTGCTATTTGTTCCCATGTTTTAATGTCATCTTTTTTGTCTCGTGCTATGAATTCTTTTTTACTTCGCATATCAATACCAAGGTAGCATGGAGCAATTAATGGCGGGCAGCCAATTCTCACATGAACTTCCTTTGCACCAGCGTTTTTAAGACCCTGTATAAGTTTTCTGATGTTTGTCCCACGTACTATTGAGTCATCTATTAAAACAACACATTTATCTTTTAGAACAGAACGTAAATATGATAATCCTTCTTCAACTACTTTATCCCTACTCTCCTGTGTCTGTTGTATAAATGAGCGTTCATCCTTGTCTTTCATAATTCCTTCATCAAGAGGTATCCCTGATTCCATAGCATAACCTGTGGCATAATGACGACCTGATTCAGGAACAGGAATCACAATATCTGCCTTAACAGGATAGTTTTTTGCAAGAAGTCGACCAAGATCTGAACGGACATTATGAACAGATTTTCCATTTATCCGTGAGTCAGGCTTAGCGAAATATACAAACTCAAACATACAGGGTTTCTCAGTTTTCTTTATAATTTGTTTTTCATAGATGTTACCCTTGGTATCAATTATAACAACTGAGCCGCCAGGTATGTCTTTTACATATTCGAAGTTGATTTTCTTAAAAACACGAGTCTCAGATGTAAGACAATACAAACCATTAGATTTTCCGAGAACCAATGGACGAATTTTATATGGATCAGTCATAGCAAAAAGATACGGGTTTTCACCTGAGTCAGCAAGAAACAACGCAGAATAACTACCTTTAAGGTGCTTCATGAGAGCTCCACAAGCTTCAAAGATAAGATCAGTAGATAACTCTTTTTTATAAAGCTTATCAGCCAAAGGAAGCAATAAGCACTGGACATCACAATCAGTTCGAGGTTTCCTCTTAGTCATCTTATCAATATCTGAGCTATTGAAAATGTTACCATTTTGAACAGCAGCTAAAAAAGGGTTGACTAAATATTCAGGTTGAGCATTACGTTTTAAAGAATTGATATCATCCATACCAGCAGTAGAATAACGCGTATGACCAAGACCAACGTTCCCCGGGACGTCTATCTTTTTTTCCTCATCAAAAATCTCTCTAACCAGACCCGGTTCTTTAGTCACATGAATATTACCATCATACATTATCATACCCGCAGAGGACTGCCCACGATGCTGAACCGAAAACAAACTATGATAAATCAAACGAGAAACCGGTTTTCCCCCGATAATTCCAACGATACCGCACATTGTAAAGATTGGAATGAAGAAGCATTATTTATAGGTTTTTTAACTTAAAAAAAATCAATATATTTAGATATCTTCCCATTCCTTAAGCACAGATTCCCATTTATATTCCTTTATAGCTTCAATTCCTTCAATTTTACGTATAATCCGCTCATATCCTTTTACAAGTGTCCGTGTTCGTATCTTAACAATAAAATCATAAGGACCTGCAACAGCTGCAACCCTTGTAACACCACGGATTTTCCACAGGTTGTCCATTGTTTCATCGATTGGATACCCAGGTTTTACTTTAATGAAAATATATGCTTTTACCAGAGCAAGAGCAAATGAAACAATACCAAGTAATACGAGGATAGTACCCATCATTTTAAGAAGTATCATTATAGGGTCAGTAGTAAACGGTGGAATAATATTGAAATAGGATAACATCAAAGAGAATGGAATGGCAAAAAGAACGGTAGATGCTCTAACAGCCTGGGTGATACTTGCCTTCCCAATTCCAAGAGCACGAATATAGAACACATATGAAAAAAATGTTACACCCATAGTAAGTGCAACCCAACCAAAATGCTCCAAAGATGCTGTTAATCCCGCAATAAAATGAGCAGAATTCATAACAACATCATAAATCATGACAATCATAACCGCAAAAACACATGCAAAAACAACATTCCAAAACCTGATATTCAAAGAGTCATTAGGCCTACCATCAATTTTTAGCAACTTTAATTTTCTCTGATAAATCGAAAAAAGAACCCAAGCAGGACATATTAATAGAAAAACAAAGGACATTGAAGTAAGACTTAGACTACCAGTCAAAGAAATTGATCCAAGAATAGCACCAAAAGTCACAATAACAGATGACTGAATCTCTGAAAGAGTAGGCATATTCTTCTCAGTGATCGACTCAATAGTTAACAAGTATAAAATAACAATCTGTGAAAACGGAAGAACAACAGAAGGATCCTTAAGATCAGAAAGCAAAAAGAAATATCCAACTGTTAAAAGAGCGTTTCCTAAACCAGCAACCACATGATATTTTATTTCCTCTTTTCTCACTAATCTGATCCGTCTGAAAGATGGATCAATAACCTTTGATCCCAGGCTTTTTCCCTTTTTTATAGGTATAGAAAAAATAAGAACAATTACCAAAGATATAATTATACCAACTATAAAACATGAAACAGCAAACGCCAGTGGATCATTTATTATAACATCATTAATTATTTTAGCATCTATAGCTGATACTGCTGCAGCAATAATTGCAGATGCAAACGCAAGTGTGTAAAAGAGATATTTACGCCTTATTTTCATAATGTAAGTTCTTTCTCAATTACCTGAGTGGTAGTTTTTTTCACACCTTTTGCCATCTGAATTTTATTAGTAACTTTAAGAAGTTTATCAAGGCTTTTAATTTTTACTCTGACGATAATGTCATATTCTCCTGCAACTATAGAGATTTTTTCCACATTTTCAATTTTTCTCATATCTGATATTGCTTTTTCTGTATCTCCAGGTTCCATGGTTATCAGTATGTAGGCATTTATCATATTTTCACCTTAATTCTTCACGGGGATAAGCATTTCTTATTTAAATATATCTATTATCCCATTGTTTAGCTACATATTTATTTACATATTCATCTGCGAAAAAGATACTTAAAACATGACATAATACTTGGGGTCGGAAGGAATCGGGCTGGTAGTTTTTAGAGTGCATCCCATCCCTCCTAAGTGAGACCAGCCTTCCTTCTATTTTCTACTTCTTTGTTATGATTTTTTTTGTTGGGGATGAGTTAGGTGTTAAAAGTTTAGATAAAAAAAGGGTTGTTTTATTAATGACTAATAGTAAAATGATAGCTTTATAAATGGTTAATCCTTGTAGTGCTAAGGGGTTTTATTGAGACCATATAAAGGTTGATAAATATTGTTTACAAAGATTAGGATGACCCACTTATGACACAAATATCTGAAGCAAAACAGGGCAATATTACAAAAGAGATACGATATGTTTCAAAAGTTGAAAAAATAGATGTTGAAATAGTTAAACGTAGAGTTGCTTCTGGTAAGATTGTGATTCCGTTTAATCCGATTCATTCCCCCGATATACTTGGAATTGGTAAAGGTTTACGTGTTAAGGTTAATGCAAACATTGGTACTTCTAGAGAACATTGTAATATTAATGAGGAAATTGAAAAAGCAAAGGTTTCTGTGGAAGCAAAAGCTCATGCTGTTATGGATTTATCAACAGGTGGTGATTTAGATGAAATCCGTACTCGTCTTCTTAAAACAGTAAATGTTCCTTTTGGAACAGTTCCTATTTATCAAGCAGGTATAAACGCTATAAAGAAACATGGCGCCATTGTTGATATGACTGAAGACGACATGTTTAACATGTTTGAACATCAGGCTAAACAAGGTGTTGATTTTGCAGTCACACATGTTGGTATCACAAAAGTTAGCGTTGAACGACTTCAGAAGCAGAAACGTCTTATTCCCATGGTATCTAGAGGTGGATCCTTTCATATGGCATGGATTTTGCATAACGAACAGGAGAATCCATTGTATAAAAACTTTGATTACCTGCTGGAACTTGCAAAAAAATATGATGTAACTCTTAGTCTCGGAGATGGAATGCGATCAGGAGCTCTGTATGACTCAAATGATAGAGCAAAATTTCAGGAGTTATTAGTTATCGGTGAACTTGTAGAAAGAGCACGTGAAAAAGGTGTTCAAACAATGGTTGAAGGACCAGGTCATATGCCTCTATGTGACATCAAATCAAACATTGAGGTTATGAAAACGGTGACAAAAGAAGCACCATATTTTGTCCTTGGTCCATTAGTTACTGATATAGCACCAGGTTATGATCATTTTGTAGGAGGAATCGGTGGCGCTATTGCTGGTTTTGCTGGAGCTGATTTTCTATGTTATATAACACCTGCCGAGCATCTATCACTTCCAGATAAAAATGATGTTAGAGAAGGAGTGATTGCAACAAGGATAGCAGCCCATGCAGCAGATCTTGCACGTGGTATTGATAGGGATGTAGATTTTGATTTTAGTAAAGCACGTGAAAATCTTAATTGGAAGAAGATGTTTGAGCTTTGTATAGACCCTAAAAAGGCAAAAGAATATCGGGAGAAGCGTCTGCCTGTTGAGTATGTTGAAACCTGCTCCATGTGTGGAAACCTTTGTGCCATTGAAATAGTAAAAAAATATTTAAAAGAGCAGGGTAAATAAAAAGAATAATAAGTAAAAGGTGTTTTTTAGGTGTTCTAAATCTGTTTTTATCGAGAAAAATAAAGAAAGCTTTAAATCATAAGATATGTATTCCCTACCTGGAGGTAAAAAATTATGGCATATACACATGAAGGATGGACTTTATATACGCGAGATGTAAAACTTAAAGGCGGAAGAAACCAAACAATCTATTTCTTTAGTAAGAGAACACCGAAGAGTGGGGAACCCTGTGACAAGCCTGATAATATGATAGTTGGTGTGAATAAAAGAACTGGTCTCCCATATCTGAAAAAGAGATAAATTAATTTAATGATTTTTTTTACATCTCTTTTTTTTCTTTTTATTTTTTTATCTACTGATAACAAGAGAATATTAGATAATAGGAAAGCTTTTAATTCATTTAACTCATTAATAGACTGTATGATGTGATGCTGGCATGATATCATTTTCTTGTCAGATATAAGATTTAATCCATCTAAAAAACTCATATTACTCTATCTGGAGGAAAAAAATAGATGTCTATAAAAAAAGAATTATTAGATAAATTAACCGAACAACAATTAAAAGAAATCGCAGAAAACAAAGGTATCAAGCTTAATCTTAGTCAAACACAGAAAAAATACTATGATGATTGGGATGAAAAAGAAAAAATAGTAGATCTTATGAAC
>JAUWGL010000011.1 GCA_030606465.1 Thermoplasmata archaeon
AGCAGCTGTTATTGGAGGAGCAATTGTATTTGATATGATTTATATTACAGGAATTCTAGCTGTTATAATTGATGGAATAATTATGTATAAACAAAGGTTAAAAGAAGGATTACATTGATTTTTTTCTTTTAATCTCTTCCAAATACTTAATAAATACCTTATATTTTACATGATAGTAGAGGCTGATATCTCCAGAGGTTTCAAATGGCTGAATCAATAGATGATATGATAACGAAAAAAGATGAATTTCAGAAGAAAGCTAATGAGTTAAAAGAAAAAAGAAATCAACTGCATTTAAAATCAAAAACGCTTGCTGATGAGCGAGATAAACTAAACTCAGCTGTACGAAAAATGCGAAATAAAATAAACGATCATAAGAGAAATAGAGATGAGTTAAACGAAAGAGTTAGACATGCAAAAGAACAGAGAAACAAGCTTAACAAGAGTTCTAGTGATGTTAAAAAACAGATTGGAGAGTTGGAAAGAAAATGTTCGGCGTCTGCAGGTACACATCTAAATGATCTTAGGAAACAACTTAAAAGTCTTGAAAATGAACAGATGACTCGGCCTATGTCTCCTCGGAAGGAAAAAAAAATTATTGAGATTATTTCTGATATTCATGCTAAGATTAAGGCGCAGGAGAATCTTTTGAATAAGGACCCTAAGCTTAAGAATGCTCTTGAAGAGGAGAAGATTATTAAACAGAAAGCAGAGAAGCAGCATGTTCTGGTGGAGAAGTTGGCGTCTAGAGCTCAGGAAGAACATGAGGGTATGATTTCTTTGATTAGGCAGCTTGATAATACTGTGAGAAGGGTTAATAAGATTCAGGAGACAATTGTGATGACAAAGATTGAGGCTGATACGGTTCATAAGGAGTTTATAACTTGTGTTGATAAGATTCATGAGTTTGAACGGGAAATTTCAACTGTTAAAAGTAAGAAATATAAGAAAAAGAAATCTGTTGAGGTTGAGACTGCTTATAAGGAGGCAGATGAGATCTTTGAGAGGTTTAAACGTGGTGAGAAGCTTAGTACTGAGGATTTGATGTCTTTGCAGAAAGCTGGTTTGATTTAGTGATATATTTGTGTTTTAGATGGAGGCGTAAGTATGCAATGTGAGCTTTGTGGTAGGGATTGTGATGGTAGGCCTGCTGCTGTTGAGGGTGTTAGGATGATGTTGTGCCCTGATTGTTTGAGGCAGCATGGTACTAGTGTTAAGGAGACTTTTGAGTCACCTGATGTTGTTCAGAAGCCTGTTTTAGGTGGGATTAAGAAACACCGGGTTAAAGATGTGTATAAGGATATGGATAAGGAGCTTGTTTCTGGTTGGAATGATTTAATTAAGAGTGCTAGGAAGAAGAAGGGTCTTAGTAGGGATGAGCTAGGTTTTAGGATTGGTGAGCGGACGGTTACTATTGGTAAAATTGAGAATGGTGATTTACGTCCTTCTGATAAGATTGTTAAGAAGCTGGAGAAGGAGCTTGATATTACTCTTGTGGAAGAGGTAAAAAGTGTTTCTAATGTTTCAGCTGGTTTTCAATCTGGTAGTGGCCTTACCCTTGGTGATTTTATAAAAGAAGAAAAGTAAAATGAACATGTATGATGGAGATTTATCTAAAGCTATTCAGGGTTTACGTGAGGGTTCTATCATAGTGTACCCTACTGATACTTTGTATGCCTTAGGTGCTGATATTTTTAATGAAAAAGCTGTTAAACAGGTTTTTAAAATTAAAAAAAGACCTTTGTCTGTTCCTTTGCCTGTTGCTGTTTCAGATTTTGATATGTTAAACAAAATAGCTTTAGTTGATGATAAGGCTAGATGTTTAGCTGATTTTTTTTTACCTGGTCCTTTGACTCTGGTTTTAACTAAAAAAAGTTGTGTTCCAGGTTTAATTACTAGTGGTAGCGATAAGGTTGCTGTTAGGATTCCAGATAATGATGTTGCTTTGAAATTATTGTCAGATTTTGGACCGGTTACTGTTACTAGTGCTAATGTTTATAGTAATAAAACGCCAGGTATTATAAAGGATGTTAGGATGCAGTTTAAACAAGGCGATGTCGCTGTTTATCTGGACTATGGTAGGTTACATGGTCAGCCATCTACTATTGTTGATGTGACATCTGAAAAGGTGAAAATAATCCGTGAGGGAGTAATTACCAAGGACCGGATATTGGATGTGATCTGAGATATGGATGACGATGTCTATGAGAAGTATCGACGTGCTGGCAAAATTGCAGCTGAAGCTCGTGATTATGGAGCGGGTTTGATTAAAACTGGTGTTAGTTTTCCAAATGTTGCAGATTCTGTTGAGTCAAGAATTGTTGAAAAGGGTGGGGGTGTTGCGTTTCCGGTTAATATTTCTGTGAATGAGATTGCTGCTCATTATACTCCCAGGCATGATGACAAATTGGTTTTTAAAAAAAGTGATGTGGTAAAGCTTGATGTTGGTGTTCATGTTGATGGTTTCATTGCTGATACTGCGGTGACTGTTGAGGTTGAAACTAATGAGTATGAGGATATGATCAAGGCTTCAAGTGATGCGTTGGATGCTGCTATTGATATGATTAAACCAGGTGTTAATCTTGGAGATGTTGGTAAAAAAATTGAGGAGACAATTAAATCATATGGTTACAAACCTGTTGAGAATCTTACAGGTCATAGTCTTGAATGTTATAATCTTCATTCAGGTATTTCAGTTCCAAATGTTTCAACAAAGTTAGGCCGGGTGAAACCAAGAGATGGAGATGTTTTAGCTGTTGAGCCTTTTGCTACCAATGGCAAAGGTCATGTTATTTCAGGTAAGGGAAGCAATATTTATCTGTGTAACAAATCTTTTAGATCAAGATTCGTACGCGAGAACAGATCAAAAGTTGTGTTTAAAAAAATAAAAGCAGAGTTTAAAACTCTTCCATTTTCGCAACGTGGTTGTAAAAAAATATTTCCAAATACAGCAGATATAATATTAAGAAGACTTACTTTTCTAGGTACCCTAAAACAGTACCCTCAACTAGTTGAACAAAACCATGGTATTGTTACACAAAAAGAACATACTGTTATCCTAAAAGATGATGGATGTGAGGTGACAACAATATGAGCACTAAAAAAACAACCTCAAAAAACAATAATAAACTCATAAAATTAGAGGATCTAAATTGGAAACAAATCGATAAATTAGACAGAGATAAAACAGTTTTTTTCCAACCAATCAGCCCTCTAGAAGTTCATGGTCCTCATTTACCCGTTGGAACAGATCTATTAACGGCTCAAGATACAGCAACCGCGGCAGTAAAAATCTTACAACAAAAAAAACCAGAGTTAAATTATGTTCTATTACCAACTCTGCCAGTTGGCTACTGTAAATTTGCAGTTGATTTCCCAGGGACTATTTCCCTAAATAGCCGAGCAATTAAAGATATAGTATACAGTGTAGGATCATCGCTTGCAACTCAAGGTTTCAAATATCTGATAATTTGCACGTATCATATGGCCATACCACATCTTAAAGGAATATATTCAGCGATGAAAAAAATCCGATCTAAATATAACATGAGAACATGTGAACCCTGGGGTCCATATTTTTACAGTGATAAAATCGAAAAAAATGAACCAAAGCTTGGTTTTGACACAAGTAAAGAAATGCATGCGGGATTCCGTGAGACATCTCTTATGAAATATCAATATCCATATCTTGTTGATGAATCATATAAAAATTTACAAAACGTTTACCGGAATCTCAGCTCTCCACGTGTCATTGGAAAAACATTTAAACAACTTGGTTTAACAGAGGGTTATGTTGGTAGCCCAGCACGTGCTGATGCAGATTACGGCAGATGGTTTTTTAATGAAACCGTGAATGTTTATGTTAATGCAACAATAGAAGTATATCAGGGTAAAAAACCAGATGATCTGCCAAGATATATAAAAACAGCGATGAAAGCATTATTCTGGCGGTAGTCTTTCAAATAAAGCACTTATCATTAAGGGTAGGAGAACCGTGGCATCGCCATCTATTGTTACATTATCTGCTTTTTCTTTGATTTTCCCCCAGGATATTGCCTCACGTGTTTGTGCACCACTTAGACTTCCATCGTATTCTACAGCAGTTGTTATATACACTGCATAGTCAAGTCCGCCTTTATATTGGTTCCACCAGATAACATGATGCTTTGATATTCCTCCACCAATGATTAGTGCACCACTCTTTTTTGCATCAAAAATAGTATCTGAAAGTTCTTGTTCATCTTTTAAAAGATCAACTATAAGATCTCTATGCTCCTGGTAATACATCCATACCTGTGAGCCAAATGCTCCATCGGTTATACCTGGGACATATATTGGTATCTGGTTTTTGTATGCCCAGTAAATTATTGATTCCTCTTTGTTTTTTTCTTTTTCAAGATGTTTCCCAAACTCCCAGATAAGATCCTTGGTAGACCATTTATTGTTTTTCTTATAGATTTTTTCTAGTATAGGCTGCATTTTTTCTTCTAGGATTTTTCCATAGCATTCATTTGGTATGAAAATATTCCCAAGTCGGTTTACACCTTTTTTATGGAGTTCTTTGTCATCTACTATAAAGGATCCATGGTAGTATTTTTCCCATATTCTTGCTAGGTCATGGTCAAGTGTTCCACATGTAGTTATTACAGCATCAAAGAGTTTTCTTTTAAGTAGTTCTTTTATTATTCCTCTTGTCCCTGTTGCACATATGCATGCTGGAAATGAAAGGAATTTCACGCAACCTTTGTCTTTTATCATGTTTTCAATTATATCTATGCCTGTTGCTACTTTTTTAGCGGTAAATCCTCCTGATTCATAGAGTTCTTTCATTAGCTCGTTTGTGTTCATTTCTTTTTTTAATTGTATGTCTTTGACTGCTTTGCTGTTCATATCAATATTAACTCCTATTTAGTTTAGTATACAATTATTGCCCCGTAGCCGACACAGGAATCTCCAGGATGGACTTCATAGGATGTCCCATATTTAAGTAATTCTGCTTTAGTTGCCCCAAGGTTTTTTGCAGCTGTAAGCATAGCTGCTACAGGCCCATATCCACACATTGTTATATTGTTTTGATGTACTGTGTTTATTAGTTTTTCTGGTTCCATTTCCCGGATTTTATCTATCGCTAACATATCCTGTTTTTTTGCGTATTCATCAACATTCATACCTGATGGCGGCATGCTCATGTAGTTGAAACCAGCATGTGAAAAATCACTACTAGCGACTATTACAATTTTTTTATCTGTTTTTTTGACTGCATTTGTTATGATTTCTCCGATTTCTTTGGATGTCTTAAAATCTTGTATTGTCATACTGATTGGGACAAAATCAAATTTTGATTCCTTGGCGCAGTACTGTAAGAATGGTAGTTGTACTTCTATGCTGTGTTCATATTTATGTGCGTTTTCATCATTGTCTATTATTTCTTTTAAAAGCTGGTTGGCTAATTGTTGGTTTATGGATACTGGTCCTAGTGGTGTTTCCCATGTTCCCTCTGTCATCATTGCTACTCCCGATCCTATTCCTGTGTGGTTTGGTCCAAGTATGATAAATGTATCTGCGAAACCGTTTAATGAGAGATGATGATAGGCATGGGCGGCTATAGCCCCTGAGTATATGTAGCCGGCATGAGGTACTATTAAACCTTTAATATTTTTTGTTCCTTGGTTTATTTTTGGTAAGGATTTTGGCCCTCTTTCATCTAAAAAACATTCTTTGATTGTTTGTTGTAGATTTGTTTGCCCTGCATCGTAGAACTGGCCTGCTACTGCAGGTTTTCTTATTTTTTCCAAAATATCATTACCCCCATATTATTTGTTTGTACTATATTATTGATTTAGGCATTAAACTTTATCCACAAAAAGTATAAATATGTTTGATTAATACGGGATAAAATATTAGGTTGGGAGTTATAAATGGAGACTGTTTGTTACATTGAAATAATCAAAGATGGACAAGATTTTGTAGCAAGAGCCCATATGCCTGATGGTACTATCAAAGAATATCGTCATCAGGTTTTTGAAGATGTTCTCACTGAAATGGTGGTAGAACTCCAAGAGGAACTAAGTGAATAAAAAAACATTCTTTTATATTTATTCTTCTGAATTATTTTGATTTATTACATTATCTATTATTGTTATCTTCTGTGTTTTGTGTTTCTGCTTCTTTCGTTTTTTTCATTTCATAATGTGATATAATTGAAACACCGATTGTACAAACAATAGCTGTTCCAAGGATTACTACAAATGCTACGTCCTCAAAAAACCCTTTCATTGTTGAACCTAGGTTTAATTCTTCAACAAGAATGGGACCGAAATTTATTGCTAGTATTGCTGCTGCAAGACCACGTGGCATCATAACAGCCATTGTTTGTTTATCGTCTTTTTCAAATCCTCCTTTGAATGTTGAAATCATCACTGCCAATGCTCGTAATCCAAGTAATGCTAAAAGTAATACTATTCCGATTATTATGAACTCTGTCCTTTGAAAACTAACCATTATTCCTAGATATACAAAGAAGAAGGTTCTAATCACAAAGGAAGTTAATGAGTGAAATTGCTTAGTTTGTTCGTCCATCTCAAAGCTTTTCCCAGAGTAATTAAGCATTTTCAGTACTTTTTTACCGTTTCCAAGTACTAGTCCAAACATTAGGCAGGATATCGCTCCAGCTCCTGTTCCACCTTCTTCTATGCCTACTAATAGTGCTGTAAGAGAATATACTAAAAATACTACAGCTAAGGTTAAAACATATGAGAATTGTTCTTTTCTTACCTTGTGCATAATTGGCAGCCAGATTAATCCTAGAACAGCACCAACGACTGCTCCAACTGAAAATGTGCTTACGAGATTCTTTATTCCAATGCCTATATCAATACTATGTGAGGTTATCATATAAAGTGCTGCAAGAAAAACAACAATACATAGAGGATCTGTGATTATGCTTTCAATTGATAAAACCATTTTTGTTTTCTCTTGGAGATTCCGCAGTTTGTATGCCAGAGGAATGACTATTGGACTACTTGTACCACCAACAATTGCTCCAAGGATTATACCAATTATAACACTTTTTTCTATTGGGATTGGCAATATCTTTGTTACTGAAACTACTATTACAATTAACATTGTAGCAAGCAGACTTAAACAAAATCCACTAACTGTTAAGAGTAATCCTCTTGGTGCTCCTTTAAAAAGCTGATAAAGATCAGTATTGATACCACCATCAAATAATATTATTACAATTGCAACTGCAGCAAAAAAACCTGAAATCGCCATCAACAGATCACGGTCCATGCCTTGGACATTAAAGATAAATCCAACAACAAGTCCAAAAAGCAATAACCATACGATACTGGGGATTTGCGTTCGATTGAATATAAAATTACCAATAAAACCGAGAACCATTATTGTCCCTAAAGTTATCAGAGCAGGAATTATAGGAATGATAGTCTCTTCCATACAAAACGTAAAAACCCGAAACCTTGATTTAAACCTTCCCTTTTATTTTAAATACTACTTTTCAAACTAGGGGGGGGGTTACTTAGTACCAACAAAGATCATAATGGTGAATGCAGCTATTAAAACCAACATAAAATACCAAAGAATTCTTCCTTTTTTACGCATAGCTTGATATCTTTGTTTACATTCATCCGAACAAAATTTTTCATCGACAGGAATAGCCTTCCAACACATATTACAATGAACATGTTGCGGTATTTTTTCAGCCATATCAATCTAACCTCTACATATGCTCAACTATATGAAATACTTTTCTTATATGTTTTTTACAACAACCTTACCATCAATTACATTAATATTAACAAGAACATCAACATTTATGTTATATTCATCTTTTATTTCTTCAGATACTTCTCCTTTATCAACTGCAATAAAAACACCTTTAACATTAACACCTATTTTTTCAAAAGCTGTTAATACTGCTTTTAATGATCCACCTGTGCTTAATACATCATCAACAATGATGACATTATCATCTTTGTTAACACCATTTATGAAAAACTTTGATTTAGAATAACCAGTTATCTGATCAACACTTATTTCATCAGGTAGATCATACTGTTTTTTTCTAATAATTGTAAAAGGTTTATTCATCTTAAGGGATAATCCTCCTGCAAGAGGGATACCCATAGCTTCTAAGGTTACGATTTTGTCAATAGGACCACATTTTTCAACACGTTTATGCATTTCACAGACAACTTCATCAAGTAAATCAGGTTTTATCGATGGTACACCATCAGTTATCGGGTTGATAACATATTGATACTTACCTTTTTTTATAACTGTTGACTCTTTTAATGATTGTTTAAAGATTTCCAGGCTCATATTTCACCCGCTTTTATACATGTTTTTTTAAGATCAGGTATAAACTCGTCTACTACCTTCCGGGTCACATGAGGCATTAAAACAATGCGAATACAAGATATTCTTTTCATTTCATTTACCTTCCATCCATGATCTGTTAGCAGTTTTACCACTTTAAAGGGATTTCTAAGTTTTATACCTATAACATTCATAGTTGGTTTAACAGCTAAACATAAACCAATCTCATTTATTCTGTCCTCTGCATAATTTGTTACATTCATACATTGTTTAACAAGTTTTTTATAGCCCTCTTCTCCAAGAAATCTTGCAACAGCATAGGCAGCAGCAACTGGTCCACCAGATCTAGTACCAGCGAGACCTGCTTGTTTATCACTGCTAACACAATGTGAGTCTACACTTATTTTATTAATCCATCTTTTGTCTCTAACCATTAATGTTCCAAGTGGTATAGCAGAACAACCCATTTTATGAGCATCTACCGAAATCGTGCTTACACCCTTCAGTTTGAAATCAAAATCAGGAACATTATAACCTATTTTTTTAAGAAAAGGTATTACAAAACCCCCAAAAGCAGCATCAACATGAAAAAAAAGATTATTTTCTTTGCATATATCGTTCAACTTAGGAATAGGATCAATAGTCCCTAATTCTGTGGAACCAGCTATTCCAACAACCGCAGCAGTATTATTATTAATCTTTTCTTCAACATAATTTACATCAACACAGTAATCATCATTCAATGGAGTTGATACAAGCTTCATATCTATAAGTGATGCAATTTTTTCAAAGGAAAAATGAGCATTTTCAGGAACCAAAATTTCTTTTTTACCTGTAAGTTGTTTTGCGAGCCACATCGCAGTTATATTACTTTCTGTTCCACCACTTCCAATCAATCCCAGATGATTCTTTGGTGCATTCAACAATTCTGAGATAAACTGGATAAATTTTGATTCTATTTCTCTAGTTCCCGGGAAAAGTTCTGGATCTCCAAGATTGGTTTCTAAAAACTTCATATACATCTTTTTTGCGATTGGATGCGGCTGTGTACACATAGAACCAAGTATATGTCCGCTTGAAAACGTAAAATCCTTGTTTCTATATTTTTTAAGCTCTTTTAATATAGTATCCTGTTTATCTATCTTGTTTTTCGAGTTCATTTTGTATACCGCATATTATAACAATACAAAAAAGATTCCCCTATATTTTACCATCACATTTTAATATAGGTAAATGTATTTTGGTATTATGATGGAAAAAGAGACTAACCCTAACGCAGAAGAAGTTACAACTTTTTTGAAACTACCTGTTTATACACGCGAGGGAACTTATGTAGGGCATGTGAGGAATGTTTTCATTGACATGGATGAAAGATGTGTAAGTAGCTTGCTTGTTACGGATACTAATCCTTCGCTTGTTGAAGGCACGGTTGATGTTGCTGTTCCATATCGATGGGTTAATGCTGTTGGTGATATTGTTATTCTTTCTCATTTTCCTGAGAGGGTTACTACTAAGAAGAAAGAAGAATCACCAAAAGATGAAGAAACAGATATTGACATGGTAGAGTAAATAAAAAAAGTAACTTTAACTTTATGTCTTTTCAATCTTCATAAGTTTACGTTTATAATTAAAATTAAGAGAGAAAAAATTAAGCTTTTTTATATGATAAATGTAAGAATAAAATGACATATATTGTGTCATTTTGTTTTTAATTGTTTTTATTAAAACATAATGACTGCAATCATGTCAGGTTTGAATATTTTTTACCATAATCAGGTCGTAATCTTAATTTGCTTGACCAATATAAATATAATTAGGTGTAAAAAGACGAAAATGAAACAAAAAATAATAGCGATATGGAAAATTTTACTCTTGACTGTGATACCAAATATTATTGATGTGGCAGGTGAAACATCAGTAAAAGAAGGAAATAGTGAAACTGCCTTAGTTAATTTTACTCCTTGTAAGTCTAATATATTTGTTTCAACTAATAGAATATTTTCATCTAGAAGATTTATCGGCTTGCTTTATTTAAAAATAATATTAAATAACAAAATCCTTTTATATAATGAAAGTTATATATAATATAGATATATAGATTGTGTGTGTAAACTGCAAGGAATGTACAACAATCTTTATATATGGGGAAATCTAAATATATATTGAAAATATTAAAAAATGGTGATAAAAAATGACCAAAAGCTTTAGAAGAGTTAAAGCAGGCATCATAATGGGAATATTGCTAGTTAGTATATTTGCTATTTTTGCTACTAATGCTTCAGCTGGATTTGTTAAGGTTGAACCTTTAATAAGTGTTACACACCCTAGAGCAGACGAAAATGTTATACCTAAAAGCGGTGTACTGGATATACCTCTTAATACGTCTTTCGAACTTACTGGTATAGGTGCAGGTTTTGTAGAAACTTCTAGTTTGTTAAGGGATTCTTCAGTAACGATAACATTAAAAGTTGAAGAAAAAAATGATTGGATTGATGCTAGTATTACTAACTCACCAGCTATAATAAAAATAGGTGGAGCTGCTAGACCTTGGTCGTCAACATTATCTTTAACCGTTACTGAAAAAGCTCCAGCATTTTCATTAGGAGTGGTAAGAATTAGTGCTACTTCAAGTGAACTACCAGGTTTATTTTTTAATATTGCGGAGAAAATTCAATATTTTGAAGTTCCTTTTGAGGTTGGCTATTGGCCAGTTGTTAATTATGAAATACC
>JAUWGL010000115.1 GCA_030606465.1 Thermoplasmata archaeon
TATCCGTTTTATCACCATAGGTAATTAGAAGATAATATACTAGAAGTTTACGAATTATATTTATTAGTTATCTGCAAAACAGTAGTTGCCAAGGTAAAAAAATGAGAAAGAATGAGCTTTTTACAGGAAAAAAATGGCTCTGAGGACCCAGAGCTTTTCAAACGATTTTTGTTCATTACTATTACTCCCCTACAACAAACTTTTATAGGTTTGTAATATATTATTTTAATTTAAATCTATGCGATAAAAATAGGGCAGATATTGGCAAAAAAAAGGAATATGGCACTGATTTTCATTTCAATATTACAATAGCCCACTACGTCTCAATGTAGAATCAAAAAAGAAAACACACACCATCCCATTATGAGAACCCGGATGTCTATTTTATCAAGGTCTCTAGCCTTCTAAGCTGATGTTATATATCAACTGGATTCATCAATGGATATACATCTTGCTTGGTACTACCAGGGATGATGTATGGTGTATCCCCAATACCATCATCACCACCATCAGAACCTGTGTAATCAGACCAATAATTTCCTTGTGTGAGAGTTTCATTATACCAGGTAATCTCGTCACTATCAGAATGTTCTTCATTTCCAATGAAATTGTTACGGTAAACATTGATGTTATCGACTGAACCGAATGTCCTGATACTTATACTATTTAGTCTAATTGTATTTTCCATTATAGTAGTGTTCCTTGCACTAAAAAGATTAACCCCACGTCCATTTTTTGATATAATATTATTAGCTATCAAATTGTTATTTACATCCCAGGAGAAAAAGAAAATCCCATCATCCAAGTTTAAGCTTATGTTATTATCTAATATTTTATTATTCACAGCATCTTGTAAGTATATACCGTTTGAAAGTCCTATGATATTACAATTAGAAATTGTATTGTTATTTGACGTTACATAAACTCCATGGCTTGTTATATCATTTTTACTATTTTTTAAATAAAAATTGCTAATAATAACACCATCGGCAGTAACTTTAATTGTATTGTCACTTCCAACATAGCTAACCGAGCCAGTACCACCACCATCAAGAATTGTAGTATTTTTATTTTCACCTGTCAGATTAATAGTCTTATCTATAACAATGTCTTCTATATATGTACCATTATACACATAAATAGTATCACCTATATTTGCAGCATTAATAGCCTCTTGTATACTTGTAAATTCTTCACTTTGACCAACAATTAAGATTTTTCCTGGTGTAACAGGTGTTTTATTTTCGTCATTTGTATCTTTATCATCTTCAAAACATCCACTTAAAACCATTGTGAACAACAAAACAGCAATGCATAATGCAAATACTACTTTTCTCATTTTGATACCTCAACTATCTAAAACAAATGTTTCTTTAAAAACCCTATCATATACCCTTTTCAAATCCATTCACCACGTCTTATACTTTCAATATATAAATCCCTAAAAACATCCCGCCTACCGCCACCTGCTATGTCCACCTGCTTGGTTTCTTCACCTTTTTCATAACCCTTCTCATAAAGGATACAGGTGCCGTCATCAAGCAGCATATTCGGTGGAACAATACTAGATAACATGCAGCCGGGGAATGTGTGAAAAAGACAGGGGATGCCGTTTCTATGGCATTTCTTCTGCTTCATAATCTCCGCACACAGTGCTATCACTAATTGCAGTTGGACTAGGTTCACTATGATATGTCTTAGGATGTAATGGACAATATGGATCATAATCCAACAAATGCTTGTACCTAACTCCATCCAAATAACAATTTTCTTCTTTACACATGTTTTAATCCTCCTCAAAAAACATTTTTGTCAACATTTTAATATGCTCCCAACAGGAGTAATTGTCAACATGTCGTCTTTTTTTCATATACCGTACATATGAAGACTGATTTCTGTATGTACCCCATGTGAAAAAATGTTTAGTTTTTTTAAGATGTTCCTAAGATTTCTAGGCTTTCGTAGCTACCTGTGAAAAAGAAACTAGTTAGCCCGTTTTCTTCTACATCCCATGATCTTATACCTAGTTTTAGCAGCCACCCTGTAAATCCTTTAATTATTACTGTATGTGGTTCATTTAGTATTTCTAACCCGTCTATTATTTCTAAGCCATCTTTTTCATATAAAAATGTACCATAACTTTCTGTTGAATTATCTGGATCTACTATGGCTTTTTTATAGGTGATT
Source organism: Thermoplasmata archaeon (assembly GCA_030606465.1). Taxonomy (GTDB): domain Archaea; phylum Thermoplasmatota; class E2; order DHVEG-1; family DHVEG-1; genus JAUWGL01. The sequence goes on from JAUWGL010000115.1 coordinate 2,188, forward strand.
TTTAAATCTATGTTTTTTAAATGAACAAAACTAAAAAAACATTTATAATCATTTTTTAAACATCTTTCAAGTTTTTTTACTTGCAAAAACCCCCCATCTAGTATTTCTATTTCATAGGAATCTTCATATAAAAAACCTCCTGTTGCAATACCTAAATTGTCTTCAGTATTGCTCAACATTCCAATTTTTACAAGAGGTTTAACTAGCTTCATGTTTGAATTTAATTTCATCCCTATTGCAGAGGATGCTCCGATAGTTATCAGCCCCATACATAACATCAAGATTATTACTTTTTTATTCATTTTATCACTTAATTTTATTATTTCTTTGTCAATATATAAATGTTTTTAAAACGTTCGGGAAAAACCAAACAAAAAATCAAGTTATAGCATAGGCTAAATAGTAAAATATTTCAAAAAAACGTTGCCCTCACTATATTATATGTTGGCGAATACTAGGTTCCCTTCATATAATCCCAGTTTTTATAAGCATTAACTCTTGCATCCTTATTAAGCTCATTCTTACCGTTACCCGAGCTTAATACATCCACGATAACACCTTCAATGTCACGGACAATAATTTCAGTTTCATCCTTGTTATAATCAGTAGTAAAAATCTTGCCATCCTTATAGATAACGCCTTGTTCAGAGTTATAAACAGGTTTTTTACCAAGTTGAAGTTCTGTGTCATAATCCTTTATATCTTCTAATTTCCTCAATTGATATGCATCTTCTGCCATACCTATCATTGTTCGATATAGTTGTATTTTTTTAGGATCTGTTTCTGCATTGATTTGTCCTTTGATTGTAGAAATAACAGCTGGAATATCCTGCGTGTTAATTGTGAGTAATATTTTTTTCCAAAACCAGTTATATGTTTTACTAGCACGAGCATTAATATGCTCAGGAGGTTTATCAGAATAAAGTATTATTTTCCCATTAAGAATACGGTGTTTTTTCCGCCATTCAGTACGCTTTCTGTCAAGTTCCTTTTTTCTGCTGTTATCCTTAGACATTGTGGAAACATTCTTTTGAATGCCCTCCACTACTTGTAATTGAAAACTAGCTTATCAAACTTGTCAATTTTTCACTGGTTATCTGCATATCGATACTCAATATTGCAGCTGCCCTCAACACTAACCATACAAGGACCAACTGGAGTACTTGGCGTGCATGCCTGACCGAACAATGGGCATTCAGAAGGAGATATAAGCCCTCTAAGAAGCTCCCCACATCGACATCCTTCAGGTTCTACAAACTCCTTATCATAAAGACTCTTTAACAAATCCCCATATCTCTTACGTGCATCATACTGTTCAAACTTACTACGAAGCATAAGACCAGAATCTTTGATAACTGGAAACCCTCGCCATTTGATATCACCTGGTTCAAAGACTTCATCAAGTGCCTGCTGAGCTTTAACATTTCCATCCTTATGAACGACACGACTATACTCGTTTTGAACACATGCTTCTCCATGTTCAATCTGCTGAACAAGCATCCATGTACCCATCAAAAGATCAATCGGTTCAAAACCAGCAACAACCTGAGGAATATGATAATCCTTTGAAATAAACTCATAAGG
>JAUWGL010000043.1 GCA_030606465.1 Thermoplasmata archaeon
GGATCTAATTGATTCGAAATCTTTGTGGAATATAAAAATAGGGACGTTTATTCCATCACACGAGATATCTTCAATTCCTAAGTCGTTCATCAAAATATCAATTTTACCATATCCGACAAACTCTTGGAATATATAGTAAAAAACTCTATCCTTAGTTTCGCCTTTTAGATTGATATGTTTTTCTTTGACAATCTTATTTAGTGCTTCTTCCAGATAAACTCTTTTTGTTTTATCATTCATTCCAAAAACATCTATATCTGCACGGACTCTGAAATAATAAATAAGCCTATCTTTGATGGTTTGTTCTTCCTTGCTTAGTTCTGGTTCTATGACTACATAGCAGGATTCTTTTATTTTATCATCAAAAATAACTTTTCTTGAGCCTAAGCCTCTCCAGCCAAAGCCAGTTTTTTCAGATAATACTTTACCCTGATGCACTGTCAGTCGAGTTAAACCAAGCTTCTTTTGATCATCTTCTTGTTTTGCTTCATTTAACTTTTCTTGAAAACGTTTAGATTCTTTGAGTTCTAATGCTTTAGACGGTTTCAATTTTTTTTCTTTTTTTACAATCTTAAACTTTCTCATCACAGTTTTATTTTTAGAGCTAGGTTTTTTAACCTTTCCTATTAGTTTAACTTTAGTAGCAGTATTTTGAGAATCATCTGATTTTTTATCTGCAATTTTTGGCTCGTCTTTAACTCTAGGAGATTTAGCTTCTTTATTCTCATTTTTTTCTTTATCAATCATATCAATTTTCCTTGCAATCTCAGAATGAGAGTCATTCGTTTTTTCCTTTTTTCTCAAGGACATTACCTTCTCTCCTCTTTATTGAAAGTAATTATTATTCAATTATTCAGCTTCAATACAAATATAGTATAAATATTCTACGATAATCTAATAATAATATTAGCTATAAGAGGTTGAAAGGAGAGAATTTAATGATTTTTTCAATTGTTTGCTTCAAATCAAAATCAACATATATTTTTTGTAATTGGTTTTATAAACACCCTATTGTTTTGATATTTTAGTTTAATGGAGGAAAATATGAAAAAAATCGCCATATTATCAATAGTTATCCTGTTATTTTCCTCATTCATAGTTATTTTTCCAGATGTCAGCGTTAAAGCTTCTGATTCCATTGTTTATGTTGATAATAGTAACATCGAGGGGCCCTGGGATGGAACGCAAGAGCATCCTTTTTTGAAAATTCAAGATGGGGTAAATGCTGCATCAACAGATGGAGTTGTATATGTTTTGAATGGTACATATTACGAGAACATAGTTATAACCAAAACAATTGAAATAAAGGGAAGTAGTAAAGGTAATGTGATCTTGGATGGTTCTGGATCTGGAAATGCAGTTCAAGTTACTGCAGATAATGTAACTATTCATTATTTTACAATTAAAAATAGTACATATGGGATAAGGTTAAGTAGTTCATCTAATAACACCATAAAAGACAATACCATAAGAGATACAGATTATGGAATTTACTTAGGAGATTCATCTAATAATACTATATATCATAACAATTTTATCAATAATGCTCAAAATGCTTATGAAACAGAAAATAACACTTGGGATAATGGATATTCCTCTGGTGGAAACTACTGGGATGATTATACTGGAGAGGATACAGTTTATAATATAACTGGTGGAACAAGTCAAGATAGATATCCTTTAATGGATTATATTAACGAATTACCTGCGCCTGATTTTATTTTTTTGCCGCCTGCTCCAACCACTCAAGATACCATTCAATTCACTGATAAATCAATTGATTCAGATGGATATATTACATCCTGGTCGTGGGATTTTGATGATAAAAATACATCAAACCAGAAAAATCCAACTCACAGATATGCAGATGATGGAATATATACTGTAACTTTGAAGGTAACTGATGATCTTGGAGTGTCAGCTAATAAATCGCATGGAATTAATGTATTAAATGTTGGGCCGACAGCAGATCTCAATTATGACCCAGCGGTTCCAACAGATTTGCAAAATGTTAGTTTCACTGATGAATCAGTTGACTTGGATGGGTATATTACATCCTGGTCTTGGGATTTTGGTGATGGGAATACTTCCAAATTAAAAAATCCGTTTCATACATATGGTGATGACGGAGTATATGATGTAACATTAAATGTAGCCGATGATGACGGAGCAAGTGCAGTTATCCAAAAGCAGATAACTGTTCTAAATGTAGCACCATCAGTTGATTTCGTATATAATCCAAGAACTCCTACAACTAATGACATAATACAGTTCTTAGATATATCAAATGATCAAGATGGTACAATAGTCTCATGGAGTTGGGATTTAGGAGATGGAACCAAATCCACTGAACAATCTCCACCCGTTCACAAATATACATATGGAGGATCTTACAAAGCCTCATTAACAGTTACCGATAATGATGGTGCTTCTAATACAATTACAAAAAACGTAAAAATCGCTGAGGAAGCTACAATACATGAAGATTATGCCGGTTGGATTATTATTCTTATTGTTTTTCTTGTAATATTTGTAATACTGATTGGTGCTGTATTTTATATATATAAAAAATATGGATGAAAACATTTTAATTTTTAGGTATTGCTCATATTATTGCTTTAAAAAAAGAAAAAAAAGAGAGTTGTTATCCCTGTTTATTGTTTTGTGGTTTGTTTTGTTTTTGGTTTTGCAGATTGTTTTGCAGTTGATTTTGTAATCTTTTGTTTTCCTTTCTTTTTGTCTCTGCGTCTTTTGTCTAAAAGGAATAGAAGTATACTTAGGAATAATAGCAGTAATAGTATTAGAGGCAACAAAATATTGCCTTCCTCTGCCTCTTGTTTATCTGGTTCAGGTTCATTTATTTCAATTGTTAACTCTTCAGTTGTAATTGTGCTGTTGTCATCAGCTGTAATTTTTATTTTATATTCTCCAGAATCTTTCCATTTATAAGATGCTTTGAATGGAATGCCTGATGGTAAGAAGTCGCTTTCAGTTGTATTTCCGTCTCCCCAGTCTATGATATATTTGATATCGTCTCCATCTTCATCTGTTGATACAACTGTGAAGTTATAGGATACGTTTTGTGTTCCATTTTGTGGACCTGTTATTTCAGGTTGACTTGGAGGGCTGTTTAGTTTAGCAATTAATGCAAATGTTGTGTTGATATTGCTGGCGCCTTCGTCATCAAATACTCTTAATGATATGTTGTATCGTCCTGGTTTGCTGTATATATATGTTGGTGTTGCTCCTGAGTCATTGTACCATTCGCCTTCATCGGAGAATTTCCAGTCATATCTTTCTATTGATTCTCCACCTTCATCGTTATCATGACTTTCTGTTGCGTTAAATTGAATTTCGTCATCTACTGATGCATAGTAAGGTCCATCTGTTTTTGCTGTTGGATCTTTGTGCTCATCTGGTAAGCCGCCACCGCCTCCGCCATCGGAGCCATCGTCGTCACCGGAGTCGCCACCGCCTCCGCCGCCACCGTTGTCGTCATCGTCATCTTCCTCTTCGTCAACTGTTACATCTTCGTCATCCTCATCGTTATCATCATCAGGGTCATAAGAGTCATCTTCAACAGTAGCAATGTTTGTAATTGTTCCTGAAAAACCATCATTAACTGTTACATTAACTCTGATTATTACTGACTCGTTTACATCCATAGATGCAATAATCCACCAATATGTTGATCCATTGCTGCCACTTGGTAACAAGTTTGAATCAGCGAAAGTCACTCCATTTGGTAGCATATCAGTGACATTGACATCTAATGCTACATCTGGTCCATGATTTGTGACATTTAGATAGTAAATAACAAGATCGCCAGCATAAAGTGGTTCAGTAAATTCAGATGTTTTTTCAATACTGAGATCAGATATAGTTACAACTTCTATCTCATCATCGTCCTCATCGTCTTCATCATCGGGGTCATAAGAATCTTCCTCAACATATGCAAGATTTGTAATTGTTCCATAGAAACTCTCGTTAACAGTTACATTGATTTTAATAATAACTGATTCACCAGCAATAAGTGATGGAATAAACCATCTGTATACAGAGCCACTGACTTCATCAGCCATAGGCATTGCACCAACAAATGTTACACCGTCAGGTAGCATATCAGTGATATTGATATTTGTTGCTAGATCTGGGCCATGATTTGTGACATTTATAGTATAAACTATAAGGCTACCAGCATGAGCGGGTGCGACAAATTCAGAAGATTTTTCAATGCTAAGATCTGCTACTGGTAAAACTTCTATCTCATCACCATCCTCATCATTTTCATCATCAGGATCATGAGAATCTTCCTCAACATAAGCAAGATTTGTAATTGTTCCTGAAAAACCATCATTAACTGTTACATTAACTCTGATTATTACTGATTCGCCGACGTCCATCGAAACAATAACCCATCTGTATTCAGATCCAATAACTTCACTGGGCATAGGCATCGCATCAACAAAAGTAACGCCATATGGGAGAACATCAACAACATTGACATTCAATGCAATATCTGGACCATGATTGGTTACATTCAAATAATAAACAATAGAACTACCAGCATGAACTGGTTCATCATATTCAGATGTTTTTTCAATACTAAGATCAGCTATTCCTGTTACGTATGTTTCTACGCTGTCTTCGTTATTACCAAGTAAAAGATCATGTGTATCACTGGTTACTTGTGCTGTGTTTACTATTGTTCCCATTGCATCAGCTGATACGTTTATCTCAATGACAAATGATTCACCCGCGTTGAGCGAGGCTAGGTTCCAGTAGTATGTTTGACCAGTATTTCCACTAGGAGCTGGATCTGCAGATAAGAATGTTACATCTGCAGGTAATGTATCTGAAACTACTACGTTTTCAGCTGCATGTGGGCCATTATTTGTAACCGTGATTGAATAAGTTAGTTCATCTCCTACAATAACTGCATCAGCGCTAGCTGTTTTTTCAATACTAAGATCAGCTGCATCGCCTATTGCAACAGCTTTGCTAGCCATATTGTTTTCAGATACAGGATCATAAGTATCACTTGATACTTCCACATTGTTTGTAAGTATTCCAGAACTGCTGGATCCTACTAAAACATCTATTGTAATTGTTTCTGATCCGCCATTTGCTATTGAAGCAAAATTCCAGAAGTATAATGAACCGCTGTTTCCACTAGGAGCTGGACTAGCGCTAACAAAAGATACTCCATCTGGAAGCATATCGCTAACGTTTACACCTGTTGAAACATCAGGACCATTGTTTGATACAACAACTGTATAAGTGAGTGCATCTCCAGGATATAGGGAATCTAAATCACTAGATTTGCTAATGCTAAGATCAGCTGCACTACCAATAGTTGTTGTTTCGCTAACCGCATTGTTTCCAGATGCAGGATCAAAAGTATCACTTGACACCTCTGCATTGTTTGTAACTACAGTTGATGCTATATTATCAACAGAGACTAAAATTGATATATCCATTGAGCTACCAACTGCAAGTGATGCTAGATTCCAGGTTAATGTTGAACCAGATACATCAGAAGGAGCTGGACTAGCGCTAACAAAAGAGACTCCTGCTGGTAAGTAATCAACAATAACTACGTTTTCTGCAGCATATATACCATTATTTGATATATGTAGATTATAAGTAAATGAGTCTCCAGGATATACTGGATCAGCGCTATCAGATTTTATAATGCTTAAATCAGCTGTTTCTATTACTGTTGTTTCTTCAGTATCATAGTTGTTACCTGCTACTGGATCACGTGTATCATTGTTTGCAAAAGCAGTATTGGATATTACTCCTGTAAAGCTACTACTTACTGTTACATATATGAGTATTTCATAGGATTCACCAACTGTAAGACTTGGAATATTCCAAAATAAGTTTGGTAAACTTCCACCAGATGCTGAAGGAGTTGCACTATTAAATACAAGATTTGCTGGTATTTCATCTGTAACATTTATGTTATAAGCAACATGTGGACCATGGTTTGTAACTAGTAATGAATATGTGAAGGAATCACCAGGGTATACAGGGTCAACGCTATCAGATTTTACAATACTAATATCTGCTTTTGAAAGATCTGTATCCCAGTAGTTGTTTGATCTATCAATATCTGGTGCTTGGTCAAGATTTGGATTTTCCTGATCAGTAGCCCAGGTAAAGTATGAGTATATTGGGTTAGAAATTTCTGTTAATTTTATGCAGACATCAATGCAGTTACCTTCGATTCTATATGATGCTATGCTGTTGTTAGTGATTTTTCCAGGTGCAACTAAGTAATCAAGATAGTCGTCACCTATAAAGCCATCACCATTGAGATCTTCTAATAGATAGATGTCGCCAATGCCATCTCCACCAGGTTTAGGTGAGTCTTCTACAAAGAGCAGATATTCTGCATCGAAAACGTTTCCACCGCTCTGTCCCATATTATGAGGATCATCAATATCTATGAACCATTTGTATCTACCTTCTGGTTCAGCGGTAAAATTAGGTGATGCGTAGCATTCGAGTCTGAAGTAGAGGTATTCATCATCTACGTTATAGAGTGCATATTGAACATCTCTATAGTCATCACTATCACCGTTTTCTGTTGGATCTGAGTCAATTAGCATCCAAGAAGTTGGCCATTGGATTCCGTTTTCAGGTTCTTCAGCTATTGTTATAGCTGCAAATGCACTTACAATAATTAGCATTTGTGTGATTGCTATTACACTTAGTTTTGCTTTCATATTTTGCACTACTCCATGTCATATTTTCTTTAAAGATATTATTATTTTTGTTTTACTATAATAATTAGCAGTCTTAGTATATAAATTTTATTGTCCCTTTCTTATAAAAAAGTAAAAAAAACAGGAAAATAAAAAAATTATACAAAAAAAGAAAAGGACTACAAAAAAAATAGTTAATTATCTTGACTTTGTCAGATTAGCAAAGGTCAATAAGTATCTGCTAAATATTACAACCCCCATTACACTTATAAAATCAACATCACTCAGTCATTTTCTATGATCCTCTTTCAAAAACATCTACTGATGCTCCCAACAGATAAGA
>JAUWGL010000100.1 GCA_030606465.1 Thermoplasmata archaeon
GTTGTACAACCCACGACCAATAAGATAATTTTTAACACTATTAGTAAAAATAACCTTGGAATATTCCTACAAAACTGTAAAAGAAATATGATCACCTATAACAATTTTATCGATAATAAGATACATGCCTTTTTTTATAAATCTTCAAAGAATCTGTGGCTGAATAACTATTGGGATAACTGGATTGGATTAACATTACCAGTGAACTCACCAAAATATATATTTGGAACAAGAGGAAAAATTTCAGGGTTAATCCCATGGATGGACACTGATTTATCACCCTCACCTAAGGTGATCTATTTAATGGGACATCCTAACTAATTACAATAATACAATCAATAAAAAAGATGAATTTAACCTAATTTCTTTATCACTCTATTAACAATCTTTTCAGACACCCCGAGATAATTCTCAGGATTCAATGCATCATCTATTTCTTTTCCGGTGAGCAGTTTTAATTTCTTGTTTTCTATCAAAAAAATTTCTTTTAATGATTTATTTTGTTGAACTGCTTTAAGTGCTGTTTTCCTCATAAGTTCATGTGCCTCTCCACGACCCATGCCTTTACCTATGAGTGTTGTCATCATTGATTCAGCCATTGGAAGCCCTTTTGAGATCTCAATGTTTTTCTTCATTCTATCCGGGAATACCTTTAGATTTTTGAACACATTGTTTGTTTGATAAACTACCCAGTCAGTTAGAATAATTGAATGCGGTAGAATAAACCGTTCACCAGCTGAATTACAAAGATCTCGCTCATGCCATTGAACCGCATTCTCATAAGCAGGAATTGCAAAACCCCTTACAAGCCTTGCAAGACCACAGATCTGCTCACAAATTATCGGGTTTCTTTTATGAGGCATAGTGGAAGAGCCAACCTGTTTTTTTGATTCAAAAGCCTCAGCAACCTCCCCTATCTCATCACGTTGAAGATTACGAATCTCAGTTGCAAACTTTTCCATACTTGTAGCTATATTACATAGAACACCAAGCAGCTCATTGTATCTATCTCTACAAACAATCTGCGTGGAAACATCTTCAACACCAAGACCTAGGCCTTTGAGCATTTCCTCCTGAAGTTTCAATGCATGTTTACCAAGGGCAGCACCAGTACCAACTGCTCCTGAAAGCTTTCCAACCAGAAGTCGGCTTTTACATTCATGAATACGTTCAAGATGCCGGTCAACCTCCATTGCATAACCAGCCATTTTAAGGCCAAATGTTATCGGGATGCTATGCTGACCATGTGTTCTACCCAGCATAACTGTTTTTTTATGCTGTTTTGCAAGATTAATTAATGTTTTTCTAAGTTCCTTCAAACCTTTTTGTAGATATGTTGTTGACTTAGCAAACTGTAATGCATTAGCTGTATCAACAATATCATAACTAGTTGCACCAAGATGAATATATTTTCCAGCATCGCCATTGCATACTTCAGCAAGTGCTCTGGTAACCGCCATAATATCATGCCGGGTTTCAGCCTCTATTTTTTTTACACGTTCAACTTTTACATGTTTAATAGAAGCCTTACGGGTAATTTCATCAGCAGCATTTTTTGAGATGTTACCAACCTTAGCATGAGCACGAGCAAGAGCAGCTTCTACATCAAGTAAAAATTGAAGACGCTGCGTCTCCCCAAAAATCTCTCTCAATTCTTTTCTTCCATAACGATAATCAAGTGGGCATACAGGATCCATAGTAGTTCACAATTCGTGAATCATTTCATGGTTAATGTTATTTTCCACAGATATAGCTCATCTACAAAAAAATTTCAATCTACAACACTTTTTTTTAAGATTAAAATAATTTATCTCCTTCTAAAATCTTTTCGATTGTTTCTTTTAACTCATTAATGTTAAAAGGTTTTTTAATGCAATATGAATTAGTCTCTAATCCTTTTTCCATTGTTCTTTTATCATTCAATGCTGTAAGAAAAACAACAGGTATACTTTTCCATCTGTGATCTGTTTTTAATATATCAAGAATGTCCCATCCATTCAAATCAGGCATCATGATATCCAAAATTATCAGATCAGGTATTTTTCCTTTTTCTAAAAGCTCAATGCATTCTCGTCCACCGTTTACACCAGTAGTAATATATTTAGCAGAGAGCCGTGTTAAACCTACTTCAATAGAAGTTATAACATCAGGTTCATCATCCACAACCAAAATTTTTCGTTTTATTTCTTCTTTTTTCATTTCCTGCGTCTCACTAATGTTTACAGATAATTTTTTTCGTCTAAAGTAACCAATATTATAGTAAAGGAATATAATATCTTTTTTTAATGTTTATGTATAAAATGATTTACGAAAATACCTTATTTACTTATATAACGTGTTTTAATCATTGATTGAATCAAGTGACTTCCTTTAAGATATATCTCCGTTAACTCTGAAGCAGTTTTCCTATCAAGTCCTCGATTTATTAGCTCCTTTTTGAAAACTCTACCTCCTTTTTTAGCCTGCCTTTTGAAACGTAAAAACGCTCCTCCAGATTTCACCAGCAAAGAAGGAATAAATGAGATGATCATGCCAAACCATTTAACTGGATCAGCATTCCTCATCTCTTCATTTTTTTTACTCATATTTATATCACGACTTTTAGATCTCTTTTTAGTCATGCTCATGATGTCTTCCGAATTTCCCCATCATCCCACCAAGGTTAAGGGTAGATAGATACTGACTTGTAAGCTCAAATGCCTGCTCACTTGACATACCTGCAGCTATCAACTCCTTGTAAAAAGTGGCAGCTGCCTCTGCATATTGCTTAGCACTTTTTGGACTATAAAGCAGATCACTCAGCTCTTTTAACAACCCGGGGATTTTTTCTCCCACGACATCTAATATTTCCTTAATTTTCTCTGGATCTGGCATTCCTTCATGTTTATTCATTTTTTCATATACCTCCAAATTCTTTTTCTAAACCATGTTAAGGTGATCACTTCATATATCAAAACCGAGCATTTGTGACCACTTTTTGATCACATTTCCACTCAAACTATAAACATACAACCTTCCTTTAAACTGTTTCTGAATGATATCTTTCTCTTCAAGCTCCTGTATCCTTTCCCGAATTATCCTTCTAGAAGCAGTACCTCGCTTACTTCTCACAAGTTCTGTTATCTGTGAGATATTCTGCTTGGTTCTATCCATAAGCACACGTACTATCTCCTTAGAAATCGGATCCTTAATCTCTGGGAGTACAAGATCAGGAGTAAGACCCCCATGATCAAGAAGAAGACCTGTTAACCGCAAATAATTCTGTGTAGTCTTACTAACATTTCTCAAAGGTTGAACTAACATAGAAAGCATTTTTTCAAGTTCACTGATACGCTTGTTTAACTCTTTGATTTCTTCTTTTAGATCTTTTTCCACATGCTGAGAATAAAATACCACCTAAAAAGGATTTTTATAAACAAAAAAAACATCTTCTTCTCAAATAAAAAACATTTCCAAAAAACAAAAAACACACACACTTATTCTCTTTCTTTTATTGTGATCAACATTTGTTTACCGAGATCTGTAAGCCGATAAATCTTAATATTTTTCCCACCCTTAATCTGCTCAACAAGGTTCAAACCCAAAAGTGATTCATCATCCTTATAACGAGAATGCATCCCTCGCATAGCACCGATTACATTAGTGGGAGTAGTTTTAACATGATACGCTATATCAGAAGTATAACTCCCGCTTGGGCTTATATCAAAGAGATACTCTGCAATCCTTTTCCGGACATTACTTCTCCTGAGAGACCTAACAACAAGCGGCCTCAACATATCGGGAGAGGTAACATTCTCCTCATCGTCCTGCATCCCATCCACTCACTTATAAAAGAGTAGATGCATAAGCCATTAATAAAATTACCTCTCTGATGAATAATTACCTACATACGCACCTGCATAAACACCTGCCGGTAACAATACAAAAAAACCTTAATTTTTAGTTCTTCTGACAACACAATCTACCATGTCAATACATCTACATGTTTCCTTCACATCATGAACCCTGATAATATCAGCACCATTCATAACAGCAATACATGCCGCTGCAAGACTACCCTCAAGCCTCTCGGAAACAGGTAAAGACTCTTTATTTCCACAAATATTACCAATAAAAGTCTTCCTGGAAGCACCAACCAAAACCGGGTAACCAAGACTTTTCAGCTCAGAAAGACGATATAAAATCTCACAGTTATCCTCTACATCTCTACCAGTACGCTTACCAAAACCAATACC
>JAUWGL010000107.1 GCA_030606465.1 Thermoplasmata archaeon
ATTTCTCTTCATTTTGTTGAAGATTAGTTTTATTTTTCGTAAACTTTTTATATGAAAAAATGTTTATTGATAACATGCTACAGAATAGCATAATGTTGGCAGGGGATGCATAAAACGAAGGAAAAACCAAATAAAAATAAAACACCAGATAATATAACAATCATCTGGGTGGATATCATATAATCTCCGATTATTTTTTTATAAAAAGAAGGTAATGCAAGCAATCCCTTTATCGGTAGTATATTGCCAAAATAAAAATTTAAAAATTTCGGGGATTTTTTATACAATAAACATGTTTTCACTTACTAAAAATGGAGGAAAAAGATTGTGAAAAAAGGAATGATAGCCCTTATATGTATGTTATTGACGCTGGTGTTTATCATAGTAGCACTTGTTGGAACATGGTATGGTATGTCAAGTAAACTAGAAGGCACAGGTACAATGGATTATGATACAGAGTATACATCAACTCTGACTGGATCTACTGGTCCAGATCCTATAACGGGTGAAACAATAACGAAAAGTCATGCCGATACTCGAAAGGAAGCTGAATCTGCTGGAGGCGAGACAGGAGTTTATGATGTTTTCGACAATACATTTTATATTACAATTTTTACTTTTATAATAGCGATTATAGCAGTAATAGGAATTTTGGGACTTACATTAAATTTTGGAAATCCAAAAACAATGAAAATGCTTGGTAGTATCTTTGGCATAATAACCTTCATTTTAGCACTTGTAGCGGTATTTTACTTCATGACTGCTCTTCCATCAGAGTTAGACACTAAAACGTCAGAAGGTGAAGATGCAGGTTTCTGGTACAGTGAAAGTCAAACCGAGATGGGTGCAACAATGTCAGTATCTTATGGTCCAGGTTATGCTTGGTATCTTATGTTAATTGGCGCGATATTAGCACTGATATCATCGATATTTTTGTTTATGGATAAAAAAAGCGCTATATCAGCATCGCCTCAATAGAGAAAACATTCTTTCTCTATCCTTTTTTTTCTTTTTTTCTTAATTGTTTTAGTTTTTTACATCCAAGCATCAAGTCCTGTTTGCTCTGTTAAACTCATATCTGAAAGACCAAAAGCACCTTTAATGTAATTTTCAATCATATCCTTATACCAGTTAAGATCAATCTCGTTTTTATTTTTTAAAAGCTCAATAGGATACATATAATCAATAGGTTTAACACCACTTTTAGAAGGATTTTTGATACTGGGAAGAGATTTTTTTGTAACAACAAAACGAAGTTTAACGCGGCTTTTAATAGGTCTACCAAGAAGTTTTTCTAAAGCAGTAACACGTTTACCAAATGTAGACATCGAACCATCTTGATTAGGTTTATACCTCTTCGCTGGTTGAACCGATTGGATTAATGTTAAATCATCTAAATCCACTTTTTCTAAATCCAAGGTCTGAATAACCTCCTTGGTCTTGTTCACAATACTATTTTTAATGGCCTTCCTAGCTTTTTCTTCATCATCCCAAGAATGATTTTCTTTCAAAACCATGATCATAATGTCTTTTAAAGCCTTACGAGCAATATTTGCTTTATCAGAACCCTTGAAATTATTGCCCTTAGTAACCATTTCAACTTTTCCATCTTTACTATCAAAAATTAAGTAATTTTTATGTTTGACAAAAATCATTCCATCATGAATTTCAGGTTCAAGCTCAAAATCAGGATAATCTAATTCTTTCTGCCATCTGACATTGCATTCTTTTATAGCTGCTAAAGCTACATCTGGAGGAGTAAGCCAGTTTTTTTCATCATTTTCAACATTTACACCTAAAGCCTCTGAAAACTGAGGAATGTTTCCTACTGAACGAGAACACCCTAGATATGTACCATCTGTATCACCGTAAACAACACGAATATTTTTTTTCTCCAGGTAATTTAGTGTATCTGCTAGAATCTCCTGTCCTTTGGTAGTAATAGCTGCTGCACCCCATAAGTTAAATTGCCGTCCTGAAACATTTGGTGCACTGAGGATACCATGACTCCCAGCATTACGGGCACCCTTAACACTCTGATACATCATTTTTAGTCTTTGCAACTCCGATTTATCACCGCTTTTCTTTACTTCATTAAGTTCTTTTTTTATCTTTGCAATCATACTCATAATACCTGTCATAGCACAATTAACCACCCCGGGTTTTTTATCTATCTTAACACCCAACATGTAACCTATATCTGCAAAGGAATCATCCTTAGTTATCTCTCTATATAACACATTCCTATTTTCGAGGAATTTTTTTGGTATTTTTTTAAGCCAGATCCAATCATCAGGATGTTCACTACTAGTAGCAAGTCTAACTGTATCTGCACCAATATTCATAGCTTTTAGAATCGTTGGATACATAGCACCAACATCTGCAACAACAACATACCACCATGGGATAAAATCAGAAAAAGCCTCTTTATCTGGTTTGATAGTCATACCACCAGGAAAATGATAATTCAAACGTTCATCATCATCCTTGGCTTTGTCATTATAGATAACATAAGGATCCTCCATCCATTTCGGCATTTCATCTCCATATTTTATTACCCTGGTAAAATCCTTAGAAAGCTGATCCCTCTTCTGTTTAGCACGTTTCACTATTTCATCCCTTGTTTTACAATCTTTAAAATCTCTTAACAACATCTGAGAAATACTCATAACACGGCAGATAGGTGGAATAATTTTCTTCTGCAACCGTCCCCTAATTAGGGACATATGATCCCACATGTTCACTGCACCAGAAGAAAACAACATATCAAAAGGCATACAAGTGGTAAACGCAAGAGGTAAAGCCTGTTGAATAAGATTCAGGGTTACACCTGTCTGCTCTTGAACATCATGCTTGTTATATTTCAGGGTTCTATCATCAAGTTTTATCTGAGAAGGTGTAAGAACAATCCGATCCTTGATGATTATTCCAAGAAATGGTGCTACTGCTTTAAGACTGAACTCATTTAAAAAAGAATAAAACTTACGAACCCCCAGATACGTATCAAGACTACAAGGGTAAAACTGTAAAGCCTCTGAACTGGTACCAAAATGAAATGATTTATCGACTCTGCAATATTTCCCGATAAATAATTGAAAAGTTTTCTTCTGCTCATCTGAAAGATTTGATTGGCGGGTTTTTAAAATCCAGTTAACCCTGCTAAATATTTGAAGATTATCGAAACCTAGAATATTATGACCAGATATAACATCATACTGCATAGCTTTTTTACAAAAATGATAAAGGTTTTCTATTTCCTCATCAACATTATGTGAAACCAGCTGATCAACATCTATATCCTGCCAGTTCGAAGGGCAATCTAGAATGTCGAAACTAAAATGCTCATTTTCTAGATTTTTTTTAGACTCAAAAGTTATATCAAAATCTGAAAAACCGATAATATCAATTGGAATATTTGTTTTTCCTTCTTCAAATTGTGAAGTTTCAATGTCATAAACCAGTACTTTCAGTTTCTTTTTTTCACCATTGGTATCAAAAACCCATGCCTTGTTATCTGCTGCTAGATCAACGAGTGCTCTCTGATGATATGGTACATCATGCTCAGCGGTATACAAACCATGGTAAAAAAACAAATAATCACTGATTTCTGGGACAAAATATGATCTTTTAGCATAAACCTTGAAGATCTTTCTGTTCTCATCGAAATCCCAGAAACTTCTATATTCTTCAACCTCGCTGACATCCTCAATTTTTGACAGAGCATTCTCATCTGATTTATTGTCCTCACATTTCTTTATAAGTTCTCTTCTAGCAGAAGAGACATCCCTGTTTTTTGGGCAAAAAGCCAAAAAATATGGTCTATGAACATCTGAAACAGGTTTTGGCGGTTTCCCATGAAAATACAAATACTCAGGTGAAATACCAATTAACATATCGCTCATAAACTGTTCCCCAAACCAAACGCATACAAATTAATTATGTTGTCTGCAATACA
>JAUWGL010000094.1 GCA_030606465.1 Thermoplasmata archaeon
ATATTTCCCTCATTTTATACCCCCTTATTAACATCTGTTAATTTTATAATATGTTGTGTTTATTTAAATTTTTTCTAAAAACACTTCGACAACCGTTAAAAATATCTAAAAATCAAAAATTTTTTCACTAAAAAACCGGAGTTTACCATATATAATCCATCAAAGCCATACCAGTTATATAACAATCTCCCTCTGTTCCGCTAGGTGGAAGTTTACTTTCTCCAATGAGAAAGAATATCTGCAATTTATGCGTCTCATTAATTGTAGATCTGAGTAAAAAAGATCGAAGATTAGTACTCACATTCGTAGCATCTTCATTATACTCAATCGCGATAAACATACCATTGCCACTATGGACGGCTTTCCCATATCCACTTGAATTTATATAGCAAAGAAACCAAAATGGAATCAGTATATCACTTTCATTAGTTATTGATTGGTTTTTAGTAAAATAACCAGCAAAGGCTGAACTCTGTGTAACAAATGGGCTAATCAATAAAAACAGAACGATTGCTGCACCCAGGATTACTTTTTTTTTCATTGATCCCACCTCATTCAAATTATTCTACCATACATCATTATATTATATTTCGAATTTAAAAGTTTATAAATGTTTCTTTACATCTGGCACCATAAAAAACTCATTTTATTTAAAATACCGATTTTTCATCAAACAAGTTCCTAAGAATAAAACTCCGGGCAGTATTAAGATCTGAGTCTAAATAAACAGCTCCGATCAGGGCCTCCAACACATTAGCAAGATTCGTCGGGTTCTTATCGCCTTCCAGCTTACTCTCTCCTTTTCCAAGCAATAAAAAACCCCCAAGACCTAACTCTTCAGCTTTCTCAGCTAAAAAACTATTATTTACCAGAGTTGAACGTCTACGTGTTAACTCCCCCTCAGAAAAATACTTGTTAGCCTTGTAAAGCTGCTCAGTGACAACAAAACCCAGAATACTATCACCTAGAAACTCTAAACGATCATTATATTCAACAGGGTTTCTTGCTTCAAAAGCATAAGTTTTATGAGTAAATGCATTTCTAAGGAGACTCTTATCTTTGAATTTATAATCAATTATTCCCTCAAGCCTTTCAAAATCTAGTTTACGCATAACTGGGCTCCATATATCAAAACACTGTTTTTAACATCTGCTATTATACTAGCTATTTGAAACAAACCCAGTCTAATATCTCACTTCCAACCCGGGGATCATCTAAACAATCCAAAAATTCTGTCTTGTTTTTAAATGGCCTTTTAACCAATATCCTTGTCGCTCTTTTCTTCCCAACACCTGGAAGCACCTCAATAACTTTTCTACTAGCCTTGTTGATATCAAGTGGGAATGGTAATGCTGTTACTGATCTATAACCATAATCCATAACTTTTACATCCAAAAATCTTTGTAGAGGTAAAACCCCTGGTACCCCTATAAGCAATGGATAACTACCTAACTGTCTACTGAATGTTAGTTTCCCATCATATTTTTCAGTATAAACATCCCTTACAACAGTACCACTGGGTAAAACTCTTTTCAACATCGGCTGTTCAATGTTTTCCTTAACCTTTCTTTTAAACTGCTGAAAAAAACGTTTATTTCTTACAACTAGTTTATTACCGATCTGATACATGTTTGTACCAGGAATAGGGATGATTTGACGAAGATTGATACGTCTAAGCAACAATCCCTCATCTAAAATATTTTTTAAAAACTCATAATCCATATCAAAAGTCTTTTTTGTCTCGCCTTCAAGACCAAAAACAAAATTAAGACCTGGAAGCAACTCAGGCATCCCATTACTACCTCTTTTTGAACCAATGTCATTAAGAAGCTTTATTGCACTAAAAACTTCATCAGCAGATGCCTTAAGATTATTTTTCTTAATCACAATAGGGTCAACGCTTTCCACACCAAAAGCAGCAACATCACCAGATGTATGATACCTTACAATAGTTTTAGCAATACGTCTGCACTTATCTGGATATCTAGCAATAATCCCAGGATTGGCATTATCAATATGAAGCGTTTTTAAATCAGGAGCCATAATAGTAATTCCTTTGAACAGTTTCTCCAAAGCATCAGGATTCGGCTCAGGGAACTCTTTTTTACCAGCATCCTTTGCCATATACGAAAAAATACATGGCTGATTACCCAAGCGGAAATGCTTCACACCATACTCATATAATCTGTGGATTTCATTAACAATATCTTTAACAGATCGGAAATCCGGTAATCCTTTACCGGGTTCACTGCAAAAAGAACAACCACCTACTATACTACGAGGACAACCACGATATGTCTCAATCTCAGCAATTAAATAATCTGGAAAAAACGGATGCTGCGAAACAATATTTGAACCTTTTAAAGCAAAATCTCTGATAACACTAGCATTTTCTCTGCATTTAGAAGAATCCACATTATTAAAATTAAACTTGTTTTCCAAAAGATCGAATACAACTATCTCACCATCACCTCTTACAATAAAATCAAAAACATCACTAACAGCATCTATTTCTCTAGTTTTTCTACCACCCGCGACACCAAAACCATACCTGGCAGCCGGCCCACAAAGAATCTTCAAAGATTTTGTCATATTGCTCAAAAAAGACACAAGTTCATTAGGACTCACTGGGAAACCAGAAAGATAACGACCAGGGACAGACATCCCAGCTATTACTACTATTAAATCAGATTTTGATAAAACATCCAACAAAGTGTTATCATTCCTTATCTGATCGATAGTCACATAAAAAATCTGTGCAGATTTGTCATAACTCCAGATAGCGCCTGCTATGTACCGAGGATACGGGCTAATATATGGTGGTACACCAAGACATGTAGGCTCATCAATATAACCATCAAGTATTGATACTTTTAACATTCTAATATTAGCAACAAACCCAGATGATGTATTTCTATTTTTTTAACCTTGTTCTAAAATGAGTCATGCAACAATACTGGAAAGTTATTTAAATTGTTTACAGATAATGAAAACTAGAGTTTATTCTAGGAGGAAATTTCCCCAGGAGAGTATGATAAAATGGATGAATTTAGTAGTGTTGGTATAGCAAGAAATGAATGCCCACCAAGAGTTAATACAGGGCTCGACAAACTTGATGAATTGTTATCTGGAGGGTTCCCTAGTAATAGTATAACCCTGGTTTCAGGAACACCTGGTTCCGGTAAAACAATTATGTGTTTTCACTACATAGCTGAAGGGTTGAATAAAGGCGAAAAATGTATTTATTTGACATCTGATGAACGGGTTAAAAACATACTTAAGCAAGCTACTGAACTAGGTTTTGATTTCCGATCTGCTGCTGATAGTGGTCAACTCAAGTTCATGTATGTAGATCTTGATAGGAGTAATATTCATAAAGAAATGGAAAATGAGATTGAACAAGGGAATTATTCTAGGGTGGTATTAGATTCTCTTACACCTGTAGCAGAGTTACCAGTCTGGGTTAGTGGAGTTCATGAGATAATTCCTTCTGAGGGTTCAACTGATACAAAAAAATATCCAACAGGTTCTGTTCCTGCTACTCGTATGCATGTACGCCGGATTATTAGTATTCTCAGTAAAAAGAATCGTACTGCGATGGTTACATCTGAGGTACCAGAGGGTTCCCGTAGTCTGTCCCGTGATACGATCTCAGAATTCCTTGTAGATGGTATTCTTCTTTTAGATTTGGATACAACTATGGACCGTAGGAAGCTTACTGTTCGTAAGATGCGAGCTACAAAGCATACGTTAAAACCTCATGATATAATGATTACTGAGGGTGGAATAAAGTTCCTTTAAATGTTTTTTACATTTTTTTGCGAAGAAGTTAAAACAAATGAGTTGTTTAATAGGTATTTGAAATGAAGATGCCACATATTGATTTAAAGGAGTTGAAAAAGCTGAAAGAAGAAAATTTTAGACAGCGTTTAGAGTTTATCGATAAATATGTTGAATGGTTGAAAAAGACTCCAAATAAAGAGTGGAGCAGGCAACAAAAAGAAATAATTGACTAATTTTTTTACAAAAAGTCTTTTAAACAATTCTGTGATTGAATAGTTTAGTTTGGAGTTGAGATTAAGGTTGAAGGATGACCCTATTGAAGATGTTCTTGATGATTTATTGAATTATGATGAAATCCTTGCATGTATGGTTGCACGTCTAAATATGATTAGTGTTATGCCAGATCAGGAACGCTTTGACCCTGATGTTATGAAAATATGGGATATTATCAAACGAGCAATGGATGATGTATTTGGTGTTATACGGGAGTATTCTCAAGCAGGCCTAGGTGAAATTGAGTTCAGGTTGCAGAATTATGAGGTATTGTTTTATGTGTTTCCAGATACAGAAAACGCACTTGTAGCAATCGTCCCAGCATTGTCTAATAAAGGTTTAATTGAGATTGAACTTGAAAATGCACGTAGAGAAATCTTAAAAATTATGGAAGAAAAAGAAAAAACCCTTATATCACAATGATTTATTTCTACAAATAACGAATAATATAACCGGTTTTGTACTATTGTAGGATTTAAATAACCAAAATTTTATAAGTATGCTC
>JAUWGL010000119.1 GCA_030606465.1 Thermoplasmata archaeon
GTAGGAAGCATCTACCGGCTTCCTATTAGAACGAGCCACGTCGTATTGTGGGATCGCTGGCAGCATGAAACACTTACTGATTTGTATTACTCAGATATTTACAACTCAGAGGAAATGTTTTGTAGCTGGGATACAAACAATAATGATAAATTTGGAGAAACAGGGGAAGATCAATTAGACCTCTTTCTTGATATACATATCGGACGACTGGCGTGCGATACTACCGAAGAAGTAAATGTGGTAGTTGATAAAATCATTCATTATGAAACCGAGACCTTTGGACAAGAATGGTTTCATGATATGATTTTTGTCGGTGGAAATACATTTCCCTGGAGTCCTGGAAATGAAGGCGAAGAGATCAATAAGATTGTCATGGATATTATGTCTGATTTTGAGCCAACGATTATATGGACATCACAGGGTAACTTTAACCGACGTACGATAAACAATGCAATTAATCAAGGAGCAGGATTTCTTGATTATTCCGGTCATGGATTCGAACATGGTATGGGTACTTATCCTCCATTAGGGCGACGTCTGAAACACTATTTTACCCCTTATGTAAATGATCTTGTTAATGGATATCGGCTACCAATAATTTTCTTTGATGCCTGTCTCACAGCAAAACTTGATTTTGTCCTACAGGACTTCTTTGATTATGATAAAACTAAAATATTTAATATACTTGCACTTCTCCTGAATGTTGATACTTCTATGAAACTACCATGTTTTGCATGGTATTTTGTTAAACGTGAAGGCGGTGGAGCAATTGCTACTATCGGAGCAACCAGGACGGCTTTTGGAGGAACTGAGTCAGGTGCTGGTAAAATCTCCATAGAATTCTTTAAATCGTACAGCAATAGTGAAAAGCTTGGTCAGATGATGACAAAAGCGCAAAATGCATATATTACTGATGTACCCGATGATGAATTCACGGTTGAAGAATTTATCCTACTTGGCGATCCAACTCTTAGAATTGGTGGCTATCCATAGCAAACTCAATTAAAACAAACTCTTTTTTCATTCTTTTTATCTGGTAATCGTTGAGATGCGACTAATCAACGATTAGTCGAATTAAGTATTAAACATCTTTTAATACACTTCAGACAAACAATGTTTGTCAGAACTAGTAATACTTTGTAGTATGCAAATGAAATCAATCTAATATTGTGGTAAAATGTTGTATAAAATATATTATTAGTGATAGAAAAATTTATTCCGTTGTATCCTTAGATATATGTCGGCAGATTCCACGGTTTGAATCATTAGATATTTATACTAGTAGATGCATTAATTCTTTGGAGGTATTTATATGAGAAAAACTGTGTATATAGGAGCGATATGTATTGTGGTGCTGCTGATAACGTTTTCTGCGACCGCTATGGTAATAACAGGTTCAGATGAGCGAAATAATCGATTTTCACCGGAGCTAGTAGTAAATGTAATGAAAGTGGAAGGCACTCCGATCTCGGAAGTATTAGACGTTACTGGAATGAAAGAATGTAAACCAAATATTGAAATTAGATCAACTGACATACAAGTCACTGATTCAGAAGATGATGAGTATACCCCAGCAATTGCTGTTGCGGGAGGTGGAGATTTATTTTTGTCATATACTTCTAAAGAAAGCATTCTTGTTAGTTCAATCATATGGACATTTTCTACTGATGACGGTGTAACATGGGATCCTGGAGTGTATTATGACATTGATGGAACTGAATCCCATCCTGCAGTTGATTACCTAGGTAGTGAAAAGAAATTTACTGGAACTCTCTTAGGTCCACCAGGGGAATCAGATGGTGCATTACAATATCTATTTAGATGCGATAATCTAACTGATACTGAAACATATGAATTAACCTTCTGGGATTGGACATCATATCCATACAGAGATCGTAGAATACCAGATGTCGGAGGATATCTATTAGATGAAGTAGCATGGTTTTATGGTATGATGGCGTGTGCTGGTACTAGGGATGTACGCGTGGATATGCCCATATTTAACTATATGAACTATGAAGAGGAAGACAGTGGATGGAGTAGCTATTTTGATCAATACCAAGGATGCGAAAACGTGGCAGTTGAAGTTGATCAAACAAATGGATATTTTTATGCAGTATTTGATTATCTCAATGCATCAAAAGGCGATTGGGATCTTTTGGTACTTCGTGGAGACTGCCACAATGATGGAGAAGGGCATCCAATATGGTTTGATTCATTGCTCATTGGTGGTGAAGAAAATACTAAATATCCTGCAGTTGGAGTACGAGGGGATCAAGTAATCATCCTTGCACAGTCAGATGCAGCAGGAACACAAGATATTGTTTGCTACTACTCATCAGATGCTGGAGATAACTGGGATATGAGCGTTGTTGCTAATGATGCTGGAAACGATGAAGTCTATCCAGCGATTGTATCTAATGGACTCTCGGCGATATGTACCTTTGTTATGAATGGAGATCTCTATGTTTCATCTACTTATGCTGGTGGAGCAACCTGGGAAGATCCAGTAAAAATGAATGATGAGAGTGGTACTGTAGTAGAAGAATATAGAACAGCAAGTCTTTGCTTAGGATTTGGCGTTTGGTCAGATGAGAGGAATGATAATGCAGATATATTCTTTGACAATGCTGGAACCCCACCCGAAAAACCAGCCAAACCAGATGGACCAACATCAGGAGCAACAAATACAGAACATACTTACAGTACATCTGCGACTGATCCTGGTGGAGACCAGATATATTATGTGTTTGACTGGGATGACGGTACCGAAAGTGAAGCTGGACCATATAACTCAGGAGAAACTGGTAGCGCATCACACACATGGACTGAAAAAGGGAACTATAATATCAAGGTTAAAGCACGAAATACCATTGGTCTTGAAAGCGACTGGTCAGATCCACTTGCAGTGAGTATGCCGAAAACCAAACAAGTAACTTATCCATTGTTGCAGAAGTTTTTGGAGATATTCCTAAATGCGTTCTCGCTACTGTGATACGTACTAGAGCTATAAAATAGTCCACAACACCTCTCCTCTTATTTTTTTTTTTGTCAATCCCCTGTTTTTATGGGAAAAAAGTTTTATTGGTTATAAAAATTGAATTGGCATTGTGTTATAATATATAATTTAATATCTTTTAAAAGTGTTTAAATACAAAATTAATATTTAGTTACTATTAAAAATGTTTTTATTAATTCGGCATTTAGATTCTTTGACACTGTTGGTGCATTTCCTATGATAGGTATTGAGAGTATTTCTGGTGGTATTGGGGTGTCAGTAGTGATCAAAAACAGTGGTACAGTAGCTGCGTCTAACGTTCAATGGAGTATTGATCTCGAAGGTGGATTGATCTTAGTCGGCAAAAGTGCAGGGGATACGATACCTACGCTTGCAGCAGGAGCTAGTGTAACAGTGAAAATACCCTTCGTCCTTGGGCTTGGAGGCGTAACGATCGAAGCTGCTGATGGTGCAACAAAATCAGCAACTGGAACCGTGTTTCTATTCCTTGTAACAGAGGTATCATAAAACTCCTCAACCTCTCTTTCTTTTTTTTTATAATGAACCTATTTAACACATAATTATTTAATATAAGGTAAACCATTGTAAATTGCTCTTTTCATTAAATGATGGGTTGTGTTCAATAAATCTGGTTATTGACTCAGTTGTATCCTTAGATTTATGTCGGCAGATTCCACGGTTTGAATCATCAGATATTTATACTACTAGAT
>JAUWGL010000009.1 GCA_030606465.1 Thermoplasmata archaeon
AGGATGAAGATCATAATTGCTTTCATTATTTGTTTTTTCTTCATCTGATGTTATTTTTAAACCTGTTGTTGTAAAACCCCCCAGTAAAAACATGCCTATTATAAAAACTATAAATATATTTTTTTTCATCTATATACCTCCCAAATTCCAAAAAATTCAATTTATATAAATGTATTTTATTAATTTAACTCTTTTGCATTCAAGACAAATCTTGAATATTTCTATAAATTCTTCATATTCTTTCTTCTATCAGCGCAAACTAATATATAATAGCGGTATATGTTCTGTAAAAAAACCAATCTGGAATTATAATGAAACTTGTAATCTGTGAGAAAAACATTGCAGCAAGAAGAATTGCTTACATTCTTTCTGGTGGAAAATCAAAAAGTACAAGACTTGGAAAAACCCCGGTTTATGAATTTGATAAGGATGGGGAGCACTGGCAGGTTGTTGGTTTACGAGGACATATTATTAATCTTGATTACCCTGCAGGTTTTAACCAATGGAGTAAAATCCATCCTCGTGAGCTTATTGATGTTGAACCTATAAAAAAAGTAAGTGAAAAAAGTATTGCTGCAGCATTAAAAACCCTTGCAGAAAAACATCCTTTTTTAATTATCGCTACTGATTTTGACCGTGAAGGAGAACTCATTGGCGTGGAAATCGTTGATCTACTCAAGGGTTATAATAAAAGTATCAACCTGATTAAAAGAGCTAAATTTAGTGCTATTACAGGTTATGAAATCAAAAAAGCTTTTGATCAGTTGGAGGAGGTTGATTATAATCTTTCAAGTGCTGGTGAATCACGTCAGGCTATTGATCTTATATGGGGTGCGGTTCTTACAAGATTTATCTCACTCACCTCTCACCGGTTTGGTAGAGATTTTCTTTCTATTGGCCGTGTTCAATCACCTACTCTTGCATTGCTTGTAAAACGTGAAAAAGAAATTAAGGGTTTTAAACCTGAAACATTTTGGAAGATTATTGCTGTTTTAGAAAAAAATAAAATCTTTAATGCAACACATAGTGAGGGGCAATTTTGGGATGAAAAACAGGTTAAAACTATTTATGAAAAAATAAAAAATGCTAAGGAAGCAACTGTTAAAAAGGTTGATAAAAAAATTGTTAAAGAATTCCCTCCTTCTCCTTTTAACACTACATCTTTTTTACAAACCGCAACATATCTTGGGCTGTCAGCAACACGTGCTATGAGTATTGCTGAAGAGTTGTACATGTCTGGTCTTATTTCTTATCCACGTACTGATAACACAGTCTATCCTGGGTCATTGAACATCAAAGGTATTTTACAAAAACTTTCAAATTCATCTTTTTCAAAAGAAGTCGCTGAGGTTCTTAACAATGGACGGAAATATCCAACTCGTGGTAAAAAAATGACAACAGATCACCCTCCGATTCACCCGGTGGGAGTACCCGCTGGAGGACTCACAGGTGAAAAAAGAAAAATCTATGAACTTATTGTCAGGCGTTTCCTAGCAACCCTTGCTAAGGATGCTATTTCAGAAACCGTTGATGTTTCTTTGGATATATCTGGTGAAGAGTTTAAAACAAAGGGTTACAGGGTTGTTGAGTCAAATTGGAAAAGCATATATACTTATATCAGGGATAAAACTAAGCCTTTACCTGAACTAGTTGAGGGTGAAAAAATTGTTGTTTCTAAAATTAATTTAAAAGAGGATCAGACGAAACCACCGAAACGATACACTCAGGGTTCTTTGATTACCACTATGGAGGGTCTTTCTCTGGGTACTAAATCAACACGTCATGAGATAATTAACAAGTTGCATAATAGGAAATATATCACTCTTACTCCATTGGCTCCTACGCCTACAGCTGTTGCAGTGATTGATGCGCTTGATGGTTGTGATGTGATTGAACCTAAGATGACAGCTGTTCTAGAAAGTGATATGGATGCGATTTCTGAGGGAAAAAAGACTCTTGAGGAAACAGTCAATGAGTCAAGGCAGATGCTTACAAATGTGATGAAAGAACTTGAAAAGGATAAAGATAAAATTAAAAAAAGCATTCAAACTGCTTCTACTCAGCAGGATACTATTGGTAAATGCCCATTGTGCGGTAAGAACATGGTTGTCCGGTTTTCTAAAAATAGGAAACGTTTTGTTGGCTGCACTGGTTTTCCTGATTGTAA
This sequence comes from Thermoplasmata archaeon, assembly GCA_030606465.1. Classification (GTDB taxonomy): domain Archaea; phylum Thermoplasmatota; class E2; order DHVEG-1; family DHVEG-1; genus JAUWGL01. The sequence goes on from JAUWGL010000009.1 coordinate 2,168, forward strand.
AAATACTTATCCTCTTCCACAGAAAGGCTATATTAATCCAACTCAAAAAACCTGTGATACATGTAATGCTCCTATTGTTAGAGTTAAAGCCAAGGAGAAAAGAGCATGGGAGTTATGTATTAACCCGAATTGTTCCTCGAAGAAACCTAAAAAGAGATAAGATTTTGTTGACAAATCGGTTTTTTTTTTAATTTTATTGAAGTGGCGTTGGTGGTACTCCATCTGGCAATGATGGTTGAATATCAGGTGTTTTCCAATTATGAAGATTTTCAATATTTACTAGGAGATACATAAAAACTGGTAGAGTTGTTTTCATCCAGTGAACAAGATTATCATGTTTCCCTCCACCAGCACCAGGTTCATAAGCCTTCGATAATATTTCAAAGGTAAATGAAGGAATTCGAAATTCTTTGAAACACCAATCAGTTGCTGTGCCACTCGCCGCATAACTATACCCCTCAAAACTCATATCTCCATCTTCATATTCTGTATTTTCGACAACCCATTCAATTACATAATCATGAATCTTTTCTTCCTGATTTGAGAGTTCAAAAGGTGGTTTAAAAACATGCCAAGGACTACTAATAGTATGAACCGCAGTGTGACAGTTTACATAAAAAGAAAAATCAGAATTATCAAGTTCTCTCATAAAGTCCCTAAGTGCTTGAGTTTCTGGTTCTGAAAACGCCCGACGGCCACTATTTGTAAGAAATAAAGGAAAATTTGGAAACCACTTATGTAAACGATCGAATCTTAGGTAAGGAATTTTAATCCGGCCAAATAACTTACCTAAGGGCATACTATGTCCTCTTATTCTGCCGAAATCAACATCAAAATTACGATTCAAATCAATACCATTTTCATTAAATCTATCATCTATTTGTCTCCCATCAGGGTTCAATAAAGGAACAATAAAAACTTCAGTAGTATTTAGAATGTCAGTAACTGTTTCATTGCTATCAAAATTAATTAAAAGATAATCAGTTAGATACAAACAAGCTTCTCCAGCTTCCCATTCACAACCATGTATACCACCATCGATTAGACATGATAATTTTGCCTGAGTATTTTTTTCATTTGTTATTCTAATACACCAAATATCCTTACCTAAAACACTTTTACCTATAGAAAAAACATTCACTAAATCAGGATATTTAACCTTAAAATCTGCTAATTCATCGGTTGTCTCATAGTAATCATGATATTCTCCATCCTTCCAATCTGGTAGTATAGATGGGTGGTCCATTTTTATTTCCGGGGGTTCTCCTGTTTTCTTTGATTTCTGTTCTTCTTCAATACAACCAGTAAACATTACCAAAAGTAAAATGCTACTTAGAAAAAGTACTTTCAGATGAGATATTTTCTTCTTCATTTCTTACTACCTAGTATGGTTGTTTTGATGGAAACCAGTCAATATTTATCCATGGTATATTTTTATTGGTAATGTTTCCTTTAATGATTCTTGGAATAAGTTTAGCCCAGTCACTCCAATAATTATGTCTCCATCTGTTTAAAAACGAGTTAATAAATATGGCTTGTTCCTGGTTATCTATGAAATTATTGTTTTTTATCATGTTTTTATTTGAGTTGTCAAGTTTTATACCTATGTTGTTGTTTTTAAATGAATTGTTATCTTTGATTATGTTATCATTTGATGCGGCTCTTAGGTATATGCCGCAGTCTTTGTTATCACAGATTGTGTTTCCAATGATGGTGCTTTGGCCCCATTCAGATTCAATACCATTGTCTTTGTTGTTTTGTATTATGTTTCCTTCTATTTGATTGTTAATCGAAGCAAGTAAGTATATGCCTTGATTATTATTTTGTATTATGTTGTCTTTGATTGTGTTTGAGCATCCTGTAAGTAAATAAATTCCCATATTATTGTCTTGTATGATATTGTTAATAATTGTTACATTTGCATCTTTCATTAAGTATTTTGAACGAACTACTATCCCTGCAGAGTATAGTTTTTTACTGCTATTTTGAATTGTAAAATCAGATATTTTTACTTCTTTTGCTGTAATATTTACAACATTTTTATAACAGCACCCATCAATAATTGTATTAGTTTTGTCTTCTCCTTTAAGTTTTATGGCTTTATTTATTACGACGTTTTCCTGGTAGGTTCCATTATTAACATAGACAGTGTACCCATCGTTCGCATTGTCAATACCCTCCTGAATTGATTTATAAGGATGTTCTTCTGTTCCATCTCGTGGCTCTTCTACATCGTCATCATCAACATAGATAATTGGAAACTTTCCATAAACATCTGTTATATAAATCGAAAATTCTTCGATGCTGCATTGACCATATTCTATTTTAAACCAGCCATCTTCACCCCATTTAGTTCCCCAACTATTTTTAACAATCCAGTAACCCGGATCATCATTGTATCCAACGATTGTGACCATATGTGGAGCTATAGCTTGCCCCCAAGTATGTCTGTATATGCCTCTTTGATAAACCATGAAATCCTTATAAAGAAAGAGATAAGTTGGGATTGGACCATAAGTCATTAAAGCATTTTTTATAGCAACAGGATCATTAGGTAGAAAACCCCAGTCAGCGATTTTAACAGCTCTACTCTGCCAACAATCACAAGTAGTGTTAGGCGGAAACATTTTTGCTTCATCCGGATAAGGCCAACATGCTTCATCAGGAATCCCTTCTTCTTTTAGGTAATTCATGTTTTTATCAGGATATGAACCCCATTCGAGAGATGGATCACAATGAAACCATAAATGCGCTTCAGAAAGATCACATCCAAAAGGATAACCCACCTTGTATTGAACCATTGTTTCAACAGCGGCAACAATAGCAAAGGTTTCACAACTACTAAACGGGATCTGGCTTCTTATTGGTGTAACAAAATCAACACCGTCGCGATCACGCCAACTAAAATATGATGGTAATCCCTCTGCAGATCGAACATCAATCGGCTTTTCAATACTGTGCTTTTCTGTTTCTGATATCTGAACCTTTAAACTTGTTCCCAAAGACGTTGTTAGACTTGATGCTAAAAACATGCCTAAAATCACAAAAACAACTATTCCCCGTTTCATCTTTATATTCCGCCATAATATAATATACTTTATAAAAAAATAATGTAATAAATAGATATAAACATTTTGGATACAAATATGTTTATCTTTTACCACGTTTTTTAAAGATAGATATATACACCATAATCAACGCAATAACAATTAGACAACAAAGCAATATTATCAATAAACCATTTGAAGCTGGTGTTTTTCCTTTAACTTCTTTCTCTATGATCTCATCTGTTTGTGGATCTAAAGCATAAACAGTGTCTTCTACTTCAAAATAAACAACTCCCTCGTCAATAAATGGATCCGAATGAATCGCAGTAGTAAGATAACTATTCGCATCATCTTTTAAGAAATATCCTGGCGTAAAACTCCATGCGAGATCTCCATCTGTTTTATCTAATGCATAAAACCTGCCATCATCACAGCCGAAGAACACATATTCACCATAAACAATAGGAGAAGAATGTATAGCTGATTTACAAGTAAAAAACCATTCCAAATCTCCGTTATCCTCATCGAATGCATAAAAATTATGGTCAAGTCCACCAACAAAAATCTTACCATTAGCAACTATCGGTGTCGAATCGATCCCCCAACCAGTTTCATAACTCCATTTAACATCACCATTACTTGAATCTAAAGCATAAACATGTCCATCCCAAGATCCAACAAACACCATCTTATCATTCGCACATGGTGAAGCAGTTATCGGGCCATTAGTTTTCTTCTTCCAAAGCAATTTATTACTATCAACATCAAAACTGTAACAAGTATCATCAGAACCAACATAGATACTACTTCCTTTAACCTCAGATAAATATGCAGGATGAGAAAACGTCTGCTCCCAGATTTTCTTACCTGAAACAGAGTCAAATCCATACATCCCTCCATCAGAACTACTAACAATCACTAAATCCTCATTAAAAACAGGTTTAGACACCACACCAACATCTTGTTTCCATTTAATTCTCCCTGTTTCTTTATCAACAGTAAATATGCCCTTATCTGAACCAACATACAACATATCTTTTGAAACAGATGTTTTTAAAACCCTTCCATCTATTTTCCTCGTCCAGACTTCATCTTTACCATTCAAAGACATGGCTTTTATCTTCCCAGATGAACTACCTTTAAAGATAGTATTATCAGATATAGTAATTGAAGAATAATCATCATCAGGTAAGGTATTTAAATCGGATTGCCAAAGTAACATACTTTCTTTCAAAGCCTCATCTTGTTTTTCCTGTCTTAAAAAAGAATTTGGACTGGATAAAGGAGGATAAACTTCTACCCATCCAACAGATGGCAGATCTGTAATACCTTTAAACGTATTTTCCCACTGACCGGTAGGAGTCCATGTAGTACCATTAGGATTCCCCATATATGCTAAAAACCCAAAATTCTCCATTAACTTAGAGCTAGTGATTTTCCCATCGGAGCTTGGTTTACATATAGGAAATGTACCAAGAATGGTTTTTCCCAGTTCTAAATCAATTTTCCCATAATACTCTCTTTCAATTTCTCTGAATTTATCAACCCGTGCATTGACAATATCTGGGAAAATTTTAATTATCGCTTGATATAGAACTAAAGGAACTCCATATATTTCTCTTTTAACTTTCTTATCATGAGGATAATTACAAGACCAATAAAAGCCATTGTATGTCCGCTTAATAGGGGTATTATATAATGCGAGTTCAATAGAAGCTATCTCTCCGGTTTTTGTATCACCAATTAACCATTCACATGCATATAACCCATTATTTCCATCTTTTAGATTTTTTATTACATCGTCAATGCTATCAGAGTATTGAATTGCTAATCTGGATCTAACCGGAATGGATACGCCGTTTTTCTTCCATGGTCCTTGTGGGTAGGTTGTTTCTGTTAGGACTATTCCTTTTTCATTTTGGTAATAATCTGTCATGCTGGTTATTGTACCTGGTGGGCAGGCCATTATGAATCTATTTCCTGTTGATGGTTTGACATCAAGAATTATGTTGAATCTCTCGGGGATATAAAGCCAGTGGACGTGGGTTGAGTGGGCAATTACTATTCCTCCATCAGTTGTGGCATCTCCTGTTGCAATAAAGGCACTGCATGATCCACCTTGTTCTTTAGAAAATAAGTTTTTTATTCCTTGAATCGCTCCTCTTAGAGGATGGAATCCCTCTTTGGAGTACTCATAGCTGAACCAGCAATCTACAACTTCATTATTTACTAGTATGTCGTCAAATTCAACTGGGTGGCCATGGATCATTCCGCCTCGGTCTTTTACTCCAGCGGCTACGCCTTTCATTTCTTCTATATATTCTTCGGGATAATGTTCTAAAAACCATCTTTTGGCTTTTGATTTGCAGTATTCCCACCATAATGCAGACACGTCATCATAACGAGGAGAGGTTACGTCCATTGGTAATCTCTTGAAGATTTTTTGGGTATAACCCCAATTGCTCCATCTAATCATCATATCTACAATTTCATCTGCTGCTAGATATCCATATTGATATCCCCTCTCATAGGGTTCTCCTTCTATATGGATATAAACCCAGCCCATTATGTTGTATCTATAGCCTTTACCGTAACTTGTAGGAGCTTGTGTTGAGTTTTGTTCATCTGACATACTTATAGCAGTAATTGATATCATAGAAGGTGTTATCAGTAATAGACATGTAACTACAACACAATATCTTTTTAACATTATTATATTATTAATTGTATAATTATAATATTTAAAGATTTTGTTACAAAAAATACTGTTTTTATTCCAGATTGTTTTCTTTTTCATTCTTCTTTCTGCCTTCATTTTTGATTTTCTTGTGTTAAAACCTAGAAAATATATACAGATTTTGACTAAAAATACAAAAATAATATATACTATTACCAATATTGATAAAATATGTCCAATATTACACATGAGGTATGGAAAATTCTAGACAATAGTCCAAGTATAAGACGAGATATGAATCGTGGTTTAATCAACACTAGTGCATTAGCTCGATACATCATTAAAGAAAAAAAAATCTCCGCATCCCTCGATGCTGTTCTCATTGCAATTCGCCGTTATAAACTTAGTCAGCATGAAAAGATTTTTGACACTGCCCAAAAAATGCTTGGTCAAACTGTTAATTTATCCACAAAGAGCAATTTGGCAGAGATCTCCCTCATTAAAGACACGGAAGTCCAACGAATCCTTCCAAAACTCTTCAACGTTATCCACTATGTTCAAGGAGATGTCCTAAGAGTTACACAAGCAAACAAATCAATAAGATTACTCCTTGATGAAAAGAACCTTGAACAAGTAATGGCTCTGTTCCCGAAAGATAAAATCATAACGAAAGAGAAAGATCTTGCTGAAATCAACATATATATACATCCACAAATGCAAAAAACACCAGGAATTTTAGCAATAATAGCAAACGAATTAGCAATAAATAAGATCAACATTGTAGAGTTTGTAACCTGCCCCCCAGAAATGTTATGTATCATAAAAAAAGAAGATCTAGTAAAAGCATCAAGTATTCTGTATCACCTATGTGAATCCAAATAAAATCACATAAAATAAATTTAATAATTTGATTTATTTTTTTATAATCCCATCTTCTGTTATAAAACCATTAACATATTTTTTAGGTGTAACATCAAATGCAGGATTCTTTACCTTTGTCCAATCAGGCATAACTTTTTTACCATTAATCACAGTAAGCTCCTCCCGCCCTCTCTCCTCAATTACTATCTCCTCCCCATCTTTTATGGTTTTATCAAAAGTACTCATCGGTGCAGCGACATAAAAAGGAATACCATTTTCCTTAGCAAGAACAGCTTTCTCATAAGTCCCAATCTTATTAGCAAAATCACCATTTTTAGCAATACGATCCGCACCAGTAATAACCATATCAATCTCACCTTTTTTCATAAAATATCCTGCTGCGTTATCCACGATAACAGCATGAGGAATGCCTTCTTGTTCAAGCTCCCAATCCGTAAGAAGACCCTGACAACGAGGACGAGTTTCATCAGCAAAAACAAAAAAATCCTTCCCATTATTATGAGCCACACGAAATGGCGCAAGAGCAGTTCCGTAGTCAACAGTCGCCAGAGCACCAGCATTACAATGAGTCAAAATTTTCATACCGTCCTTGATAAGTTTCGCTCCATGTTCACCTATCTTTTTACAACGATTAATTATATCTTCAACATAAACATCAGCAGCCTTTTGAGCATCTTCCCCATTTTTGATTTTTTTAACCATATAATCAATAGCATAAAACAAATCATAAGCAGTAGGACGTGTTCCCCGAAGTTTATCCGCTGTTTTATCAACATCATCCCTCCCTAGAACCAGTCCATACGCCGCTGCTGCACCAATCGCAGGAGCACCACGAACCACCATGTCCTTAATCGCAAATGCTACATCATCAACATTTTTCGCAGTAAAAAATTCAAACTTATATGGCAACTTCCTTTGATCAATAAACTTCACACAATTATCTTCATACCATAGTGCTCTATATTCTTTCCCTTCAACTTTCATTCATCTCCCTCTCAAATAATGTTTTTAAAAACTTGTTCTTCAACTTCTTTAAAACTTTCACCTACAAATAGAACTCCTTGGTTTTTTATCAAAACACTTTTGCCTGTTCTCAATGTTTTTAAAACTTCTTTAACCATCTCAAAACTCCCAGAGATCTGTTCCTCCTTGGTTGATGGTATTTTTCCTTCTAATTTTTTAATTATTTTTTCACCATTTAACTGAATAATAGCATTTATCTCATTTCGTGCATGATGTATCATCCAATGAACCGGTGTTTCAACTCTTGGTTGCATGGGTCCTATTGTTAGAAGAATTTTTTTAACAGGATCATAATCAACAATTTCTAGTATCTCTCCTCTTTTTATTCCTCCGAGATCATTGTAATCGCTGTTTATTATCACACGTCGTCCGTAACGTAAACTAACTATCACAGATGCAATATCTTTTGATAACCCTTGTTTTTCAATTTTTTTACCGATTCGAATAATCTCTGTTATTAAAGGACAGTTGCTTTCTTCTTTAGATGAATAAAACGTTTGAAAACCTAGATTTCCCCTAATCATCAAATCCCTATAAAGCAAGATCATTATTTTATATTTTGTCAATATCTAATATTGGTTAAAACGCCGAGGAGGAGATTTGAACTCCTGAGAGGACGAATCCTCACGAGCTTTCCAGGCTCGCGCCGTACCGGGCTGGGCCACCTCGGCATTAGAAAAACAAGTCAGATAAACAAAACACTCTATTAATTTTTTTTCCAGATAGATGGATAATTACCCTTATTCATCAGAACTCGTTCAAGCTCTGCACAAACCCCTTTATCTTTCTGAATCATTTCCTCTGTAGACATCAGAGATTTAACCAAGGCAACACCCTCACCTTTCAAAGTCAAAACAACAACCATATCATCCTTTTTTATATCTGAATCAACCTCTACGACACCGGGAACTGCAAGACTAGCACCATGACATAATGCATCCACAGCAGAATCACGGATCACGATCTTGGGAACATTATCAAAAAAATGCTCCATAGGAAAAACTATAGATCGGATACGCTCATCAGAACCATCTTCCTTCCAGAAAACAAATGCATCCTTCAAATCCTGCAAAAAAACAGAATCCTCCTCTTTTAGATGGCCCACTCGAGTACGCCGTAGCTCAGAAAGATGAGCACCGCAGCCAAGTTTTTTACCAATATCTACACATAAAGTCCGCACATACGTTCCAGATTCACAGCCAACCCGGAATAAAACCTTTCTATCATCAATCTGCAGGACATCTAAATAATAAACATGTCTTTTTCTTCTCACTCGTTTAACAGCTGATCGAACGGGCGGCAACTGTGAAATCTCTCCAACAAAACCCTTGCAAACCTTAATAACCTTATTTTTGTCAACATCTTTATGAAGCTTCATCACAGCAACATACTCTTTACCTGCTAACAGTAAAACCTGCAAAGCCTTCGTAGCATCACCAACACCAAGAGGTAAAACACCTGTTGCATTAGGATCAAGAGTGCCACCATGACCAACCTTTTCTACATCAAGTATGTCTCTCACCCAGGCATCCACCTGATGAGACGTTGGACCACAAGGTTTATCCAAAATAATAACACCATTACTCAATAAATCCTTTACACTACGCTCTTCTGGGGGTTTACCATAATTTGGATTAGTTTTAACCTGAACTTTGATAACACGTTTCCTCCTTTTTTCGGAGGGCAACAAACTTGTTTTATCTTCCATTCCAACCTACTACAATAAAAAAACATGTATAAAACAATTGTTTATCCTTTGATTCTCTTAAGAACTATTTCAACGATCTCCGCAGGTGTTTTATCACCTGCATCAATAACTATATCATAAATAGAATTATCTCTTAGATCAATATCATAATATTTCTTATACCGTAAAGCCTCACTTTTTTCTCTCAGTAATATCTCCTTTTTTCTTTTTTTTATACTGCCTTTTTCACGTTTCACAATACGACCTGCTCTAATGTCAATATCTGCATCTAACATCACTTTCAAAGCAGAAATATTGTTACGATACGCAAGCCATCCTGCAAGCCGCCCCTCTAAGATTACATCTCCTTTTTGTAAAATACGAAGTTGCTGATCATCAAGCTCCTTGTCAACACCTAGGTTTTGTTCACAATATCTCCCAAAATCTTCCAAGGACATATCATGTTTTTTTGCTAGCTTTCTGAAAATCACCCCTGAACAAACATACTTAATACCAAGATTTTTCTCTAAAAGTTTTACCACAGTGCTTTTACCACTACCTGGAGTCCCACTTATTGTAATTGTAACCATGATCCCCTACTATTTTTAGATAGATGGTTTTATTTTCTTTTTTATGTTTTTCCACTGGTCAGACCAGCTGAAATATTTTAAACCCTGCCGGAGTAACTGACCAATTACCATAGAGAATATCAGATAGAGCCATATCCATGCCTGCCCAAAACTAAAAGGCCAACTAAAAAAAGAAACCTGATCCGCCCATGGAACAGTAAAGTAATAATGTGGTAAACCTGATAAAAAGAACCTAAGCCACATAAAAATCGGCCATATAAAAATAATTAAAAAACCATTGGCTTCATCATACCACCAGAAGCCTCAGTCTGTTTTTTCATAATCTCAGGCTGCATTTTCATAAGCTTACTAACACGATTTGTATTACCTTCTTTACGAGCTTTTTGAATTTCTTTTTGAAACGCTTTCG